>DATLVC010000168.1:0-18482 GCA_035577685.1 Micropepsaceae bacterium
GCTGTTCTCGGCCATGGATGCCAATGGCGATGGCACCGTCAGCCAAGCGGAAATGGAGAACTACATCGCGAGCAAGGGCGGCACACAGGCCCAAGCCGATGCGTTGTATTCCGCTTTGAACCAAAACAACGGCGGCCAGAACGGTTCTGCCGGCATTTCCGAGCAGCAATTGGCGGCCGACGTTTCCCAGGCGAAGCCTGCCGGGCATCATCACCACCATCATCACGGTGGTCAGGAAGAGGGAGCGGCGGGCACGAATTCGTCTTCGGACATCACCGCGCAAATCTTCAGCGCCCTCGATACCAACGAGGACGGCAAGGTCTCGCCGGATGAGTTGTCCGCCGCTTTCGCTGCCGGCAATTCGACAAGCGCACAAGGCGTGAGCTCAGCCGATCCCTTGGCGCTGTTTGCCAAGATCGACAGCAACCGCGACGGATCGGCAACGACCGACGAAGTCGGAAATTTCCTCAATTCGCTTGCGAAGCAGGCGCAGTCCGATTTCAACACGCTGGGCATGTTTGGACAGCTCGCGGCGCAATCTTACGGCGCTTCGGCAAATCTGTTGAACAAGACCGATACCGCCCAATCGTCCTACGCTTAAAGATCACGCATCTTGTGACCACGGCAGAATGCCGTGGCGCGGCGTTAACGACGCGCTGATTTCGCCTCGTCGTCACCCGCGGGCGATTGCTGCCTTCACCCGATCCGGAGAGAAGGGAAGATCGCGCAGGCGCGCGCCGGTCGCATGACGGATGGCATTGGCGATCGCCGCTGAAATTGGACCTTGCGAGGCTTCACCGGCACCGAGGGCGGGCAATTCCGGGTGATCGATCAGCACGACATCCACCGCCGGCACTTCGGGGAAGGTCAGGATCGGATAGCTCACCCAGTCACGCGAGGTGATGTGCTCCTTGTCGAAGCCGACCTGCTCTTTCAGCGTCCAGCTCGTGCCCTGGATGATACCGCCTTCGATCTGATTTCTCAGCCCGTCGGGATTGATGGTCTGGCCGGCATCGGCCGCCGCGGTGACGCGCTCCACGCGCACCATGCCGCTGGCGCGGTCCACCACGACATCGGCAATGACGGCGACATAGGTTTTTGTCGTTTCGTAGCGCGAGAAGGCAACGCCTCTGCCGCGCGTGCCGTCGCTTTTCGCGCCGGGCTTCCAACCTGCCTTTTCAGCCACGGCTTGCAACACGGCTCGGCCGCGTTCGTCCTTCAGATGCTTCAGGCGGAACGCGACCGGATCGGCGCCTGCTGCATCGGCCACTTCGTCCATGAAGGATTCGAGCGCGAACAGATTGCCGAACGCGCCAAGCGTGCGCAGCGCCGACACGCGCAGCGGCATATCGGGAATGAAATGATCGATGATCTTCTGATTGGGGAAATCATAAACCGGTACGGCGTTGCGGTCTCCACCGCCTGCGGGCAAAGGCGCTTCCGCAGGCACCGCGCGTTCCAGCGGTTTGGCGAGATGCCACGCACCCAGCAGATTCACGCCCTGCCGGTTGCCCGGGCGCATATTGTGGGTGCAGCTCCACACGTCATATTGCCAATCGACGATGCTGCCATCGGCCGATAGGCCTGCGCGCGCCGACATGGTCATGGCCGAGCCGAACGGCTCCCAGCCGAATTCGTCGTCACGCATCCATTGCAGTTTGACGAGGCGGCCATTGGTGTTGAGCGACAGCAACGCGGCATCGAGTGCGGCGTCGTCCGCGCCGTTGTGGCCGTAGCAGCCCGCGCCCGGCGCGTGGATCACACGCACCTTCTCGGGAGCCATGCCGGTTGCCTTGGCGATGTCCGCGCGCAGGGGATAAGGGCCTTGCGTGTGCGACCAGACGGTCAACCGCTCATCGACGAAACCCGCAATGCCGCAGGACGGCCCGATGGAGGCATGCGCGAGATAGGGCTTGCGATAGGTTGCTTCCACCGTCTTCACGGAAGGGGAGGCTGTGCCCGTCTTTTCGTTCACCGTCTTGGTGTCGATATTTGGCCGTGTCTTTAGATAATCGTGGACGTTTGCAGGCTCCGGCTGGCTGGCCGGGACGCGCCATACTGCGGCTTTCGCGAGAGCGGCGCGCGCTGCGATGGCTTGTTCCTCACGCTCTGCGACAACGCCGATGAAACGCCCGTCGCGCACCACCGAAATAATTCCGGGCATCTTGCGCACCGCGGAATCGTCAAGCCGTGTCAGCTCCGCGCCATAGCTCGCGGGCCGTACCACGCGGCCATAGGTCATTCCGGGCAGGCGCAGATCCTGGATGAAGACCGGACGGCCCATCACCTTGTCGGCGATGTCGAGGCGCTGCACCGGCTGGCCGACGATCTTGTGGTCCTTCGGCGGTTTGGGAGGCGCACTGTTGGTTGCTTCGCGGGCGAGCGGATTTTCGCCCGCCAGTTCCCAATAGCTCGTCTTCTTGGCGCCATCCTTGGTGAAAATGAGCCCGTCATCGGCGATCAATTGCCCGGGCGCTACACCTAGGCGCTGGGAGGCGAGGTCTATCAGGATTGCGCGGGCCTCGGCGGCGGCCGAACGCAACGCCGCACCGCCGACCTCAATGGAATTGCTGCCGGCGGTGACGCCTTCGTTGGGCGAGCGCAGCGTGTCCACCGGAATCATCCGTATCCGGATGAAGGCGATATCCATCTCCTCGGCGACGATCTGCGCGAGCGCGGTGGTGGCGCCCTGACCGAGCTCGACGCGGCCGGTGAACACGGTCACCGTGCCGCCCTCATCGACGCGCAGCCAGGCATCGAGGCGCCGGTTGGCTTCCAGCGTACCGGGAAGCCGCGCGGCCGATTCCGCCGCCTCGCTAAGACGGGGCGCCATGCTGAACGCGATCACCAGCCCGCCGAGGGCGGCGCCGAATTGGCGGCGTGTGAGATCCGGCCCGTTCATGTCGCGACCTCCTTGGAAGCGCGGAGGATCGCGCGGACAATGCGGTTATGGCTGCCGCAGCGGCAGAGATTTCCGGCCAGCGCCTCGCGCACCTGCGCCTCGGCGGGATGGGGGTTTCGGTCGAGCAGCGCCTTGGCCGACATGATCATGCCGTTGATGCAATAGCCGCATTGCATTGCCTGTTCGGCGATGAAAGCGGCCTGGAGGGGGTGGGGTTTCTCCTCCGTGCCGATACCCTCGAGCGTGGTGACGTTGCGGGTTCCCACGCTGCGGATTTCGGTGCGGCAGGAGCGGACCGCGGCACCGTCCACAATCACCGTGCAGGCGCCGCATTGGGCCAGGCCACAGCCGAACTTCGCGCCCGATAGCTCGAAATCGTTCTTGAGGACGTAAAGAAGCGGCGTGTCTCCCTCAGCGGTGACTTCGCGAACTTCCCCGTTGACGTGCAATTGGTAGGTTTGGGGCATGGTTCCTCCTGGCGGCAAATTATCAGATCGTTGGCGGTGCGCAAAACCGGTCCTCAAGGGGCGTCGCCAGAGCGAAAGCGTTCTGCTAAATTGTCCTCAATATCTGTCAAAAGAGAGGGAGGATTGAATGTCAGCTCGCCTGACCATCGTGCTTGCGGCCGTAGCCGCATTGGGAGTTGGCGCAGTCGCAACCGGTGCCGCGCAGGCTGCGCCCGCGCCTGTGGCAGGGCTCGATTACGAGTTCTTCAAGACCAAGGTTGCGCCGATCTTCATGAAGCAGCGCCCTGGCCATTCGCCCTGCGTCGTCTGCCACACGGGCGCCAACAACTTCCTGCATCTGGAGGAACTCGCACCGGGCCAGACGGCTTGGAACGAAGACCAGTTGAGCAAGATGTACACGTCGATCGCTAGGCTGGTCACACCCGCCAACCGGCCGGAGAGTCGCCTCTTGATTCATCCGCTGGCCCCGGAAGCCGGTGGGGACCTGTTCCATTCCGGCGGTCGTCAATTCGCATCCAAGGACGACCCGGACTACAAGATCCTGATGCAATGGGTCGGCGTGAAATAAGCCAGAGCCGCTGAAATGCAAACGGGCCGGGGTTTCCACCCCGGCCCGTTGCTATCGGTGTCCCGACTTGGCCTCAGTGCAGGATCAGTGTGTTGATGCGCTTGGGCACTTCACCCACTCCCACCGTCACCCACTTCTTGGTCTGCATATTGATCGCCGTCACAGAGCGAAGCCCCGAATTGGCGATGTAGACCTGCCCGTCGGGCGTGAAGGTGACCCAGTTCGCCACCGCACCGCCCAATTGCCGACCCGGAATTTGCAGGTCGGGCAGCTTGATGGTGTCGACCGGCTTCGAGGCATTCGTAATGGGCGTCGTCAGGTCATAGGTGAACGCCGCGTTTTGCGGGATGCTCGTCACCCACAGTGTCTTGCCGTCCGGCGACACGCCGATACCGTGCGAGGGTGCGTCTTCGCGGCCGGGGTCCATGTCTACGCCCGTTTTGAGGTCGGGCAGCTTGATGCGCGCGACTTCCTCATGGGTCTTGAAGTCCAGGACCGCGAAGCCATCGAAGGCTGCGAGCTGGACGTAGACGCGCTTCGGCGAGCCGTCCGCATTGGATTCGATCGTCATCGGGCGCACGCCATGATCGAATTTGTGCTCCCAGGCGATGGTCTCGGTCTTCATGTCGAAGGCGGTGAAGACGCCGGTCTGGACCGAGCCGCAGATCGCATAGCTGCTGTCCTTGCTGGTATAGCAATTGTGCAGCCGGCCATGGGTCGGGATCGTCTTTTTGACCTCCAACTTCACCGGATCGATGATGTCGAGCGCGCCCGTGCCGCGCGCGATGCCGACCACGATGCGGCCATCATTCGTCACCGCGATATTGTTGGGATGGTTCGAAAGCGTGATCTTCTTCAACAGCTTCCCGGTCTTCTGTTCGAAAACGTCGAGCGTGCTGGTTGCTTCGTTGCTGATATAGACCTTCGAGCCGTCGGGAGAAAAATTGACCCCGTGCGCGCCGACGATCGGAAATTGCTGCACCACCTTGTTGGTCAGGGGATTGATCACGTCGACGTGGTCCCCGGCGCTGTTGGTGACGTAGACGAGCGCGGTCTCGGCGGACGCCGCAAACGGCACCAGCGCGAGCGCGAAACAGGAATATTTCAACAGACGGCGAAAATTGGTCATGGGAGTCCAGCTCCTCCTAAGCGGGCCCACCCCGCGAGCGGCCGCAAGGGTAAGGGCAAGCGGTGTTCAACTCAAGGGTGGGCAGGGGCGAAAGCGAGCGTGGACGAGACGTTTTAGGAGACTAATCGGAGCCGAGAGAAGGCGAATCATCTCATCCTTCGGCCGGCATGGCTTCGCGAATGCGGCCGAGCCAGATAAGGCCATTGGGAAAATCCGGTGTATCGCGCAGCTTGGCTTCCAGGCGGCGGACGATCTCGCCATGGCGGCGGGCCGGCTGGAGGGCGACCGCCAGATTGTAATAGCTCGCACCGTCAAGGGGATCAGCTGCGAGGGCCCGCTCGAAACAGGCGATCGCCTCGTCGTCGCGGCCCAATTGCCCGAGGGCCGAGCCGAGACAGTTGAGCAACCAGGCGGAATCGGGTGCCAATTCGACCGCCTTGCCCAGAAGGATCGCAGCACGGTCCATATCGCCCCGGCGGAAGAGAAAATTTCCGCAGTTCGAAAGGACGCCGGGGTCCTGGGGTGCGTTTTCGAGCGCGACGCGGTAAAGCGTGTGCGCGGCATCCAGCCGGTTCTGATTTTCTTCCCACAGTGCCTGGTGAAGGGCGCGTCCGGCCGTGATGCGGTTTGGAATATCGGCGAAAAACGCCTTCGGCATGGAGGTGTCTCGGGCTGGAAGAGATGACGCATCGCCAAGCCGGATGCTGGTACCTCCGATAATCGGAACGCAAAGCTCGGAGAGGCGGATGATCTCCTCGTCGCGTGCGCCGATGTTGATTTCCGCCTCGGTTGCCTCACCGAGCACATGGCAATGGGCGATAAGCTTCTCCCAACCTGCGGGTGCGGAAGCGGCCCTGTCCGATTCCAATACCATGCTGCGTGCGAATTCGACTGCCAGCCAGCGCCAGGTTGCGGTGTGCGCGTTGGTCCGTGATTCATGCGCGAGATGTAACACCGCCGGGTGCGTGACATTGCGCAATTCATAGCCGTGCAGTGCCAGATGCAGCGGGCACCAATAATCCCACCAGGGCAGTCCCATACTGAAGGGCAGGGTGCTTTTTGCCAAAGCATCGGCCGCCGCGTGATCGAAGAAGAAATAATCGAAGCCCGGAAGATAATAGTGCAGTGCACCGCCAGAGAGGGTTCTTACATCGAGGCGCTGACCGGTGACGACCGTCTTACGCGATACGAATGTCTCCAGGCTTTCCCACGCCGGCAACGGCTCGAAGAGGAGGTCGCAATTGACGATGCCGAGAACCGGCTCGGATTGGGCAGCGAGGACCGACATCATATCCGCGATGAAGGGTGTGTTGCGCCTGAAGAGAGCTTCAGCCGTCCGCGCTACAGGCACAAATTCAACGCCGCTGTAGCGCGCAGCCAGATGTGGAATTTCTTCGGGCGTGTTGATGGCGAGAATCCGCAAACCGGAAGCGATCCAAGACTCGACGCAAAGCCGGTCGTAATTCTCCATCGGCCGACCCGCGTTCACCCGCGATATTGCCGGCGGAAAAGACGTTGCCACGACAATAGGTGCGGAATGGGAACGGATCGTAGTGCCCTCCGAAAAGCGCCGGCATCTTACACGTATTCCGCGCGAAACGGGGACTGGCTATATTGTGCGAACCGTTCGAGCCGGGAAGACCGGCCCCGCGGATTGCGGTGATGCTATGACGTTGCCGCTATGACTGTCTTTGGCCGGGGCGGAGTGGTGCTGCGCAGGTCTATTCACGCGTATCGATCGCAGTGAACGCAGAATTCCTCAATGTTGCGCGCCCTTTTTCCTTACTGATGAGGCCTTCCAATCGAAGGATTGGAGCGGCGGGTTATTTCACGTAAGCGACTCCGCGATAAACCGTTCCATATGCCGGTCCCATGGCGGTTTTGAACGATTCGCTCCAAACACGTGCGCCTAATCGTCGGAAGTTGGTGTTTGAAATCAGCCCGTCTCAACTACGCAGCGATTGTTTCATTTGGGCGACGGTGCGGATTAAACTTTCACAATACTGTTCTTAATAGCCCAACGTCGGTGGAATTGCTCTCTCGCGAATATCTTGAATTTCGATGTGTTGGAGAAATGAGTTCCATCGCTTGTGAAATCTGATTTCCAATTTGTAATCCGCGTAAGATCGAAATTCACATTACGGTAGCATGACTGTCATCCATGCTAATTAACGAAGACTCCTCGATGAAATTCTTGAAGGGGAGTCGAAATGATCAAGAGATATCTCGTTGCTCTCGCGGCTGTTGCCGCAGTAGCAACCGTCACGGCCGATGCGGCGGAACGCCAAACGCCGCGCGGCACGTTCGGTAAGCTCGATCATGTGTTTTTCATCATGATGGAAAACGAGACCAACACCAACATCATCGGAAGCGCGAGCGCCCCATTCATCAATTCCTACGCCGGCGTTGCCAATCAGGCGACCAGCTACTTCGCGGTCGGTCATCCAAGCGCCCCTAACTATCTTGAAGTCACCGGTGGTTCCAATTTCGGCGTTTCCAACGATTTTTGGCCGAATTGGAACGATGGCGGCTGTGTCGATAACGCGCCCGGCAGCTCAGGCTGCAACAATGCAGTCAACCCCATCGCAAGCGCAGGCCGCGACAACGCGGTCGTTCAGACGGCAACATCGTCAAGCCAATGCAACGGCCAAGTCACCATCAGCGGAACTCCGACTCCGTTTAATTGCGCGCTCTATGATTACCCGTCGACGTTCTACACTCCGAAGTCGATCGCGGACCAACTGGTGGCCAAGAAGAAATCCTGGAAGTCGTATCAAGAAAGCCTTCCGATCGTCGTGCCAGGCGCAGATGGCATCAACTATTCGGACGGGGCATTCTCCAATCTGAGCCCGGTGGCGGACTTCGCGCCCGGGCCGATCCAGAAGCTCTATGCCGTGAAGCACAATCCCTTCGCCTATTTCCAGAACATCCAGATCGGCGACAATCCCAATCTGAGCCTTGGCCGTATCACCGATTTCGACGGTCCGGACGGCCTTTGGGCCGATCTGCAATCGGGTAACGCACCGAACTTTGCGTTCATCGTGCCCAATCAGTGCCATGACATGCATGGCTTTGTTGCCGGCGGCCCGCCGATCTGTTCCTCGGCGACGCCGGCGGAAAGCGCTTTGCTCATGTCCGAGGGTGACGCCGAGGTGAAGAAACTTGTGACGGGCATCAAGTCGTCCAAGGCTTGGCAGAAAGGACGGAACGCCATCGTCGTTGTCTGGGACGAAAACGATTTTTCAAATTCGCCCAACCACGTCGTCATGCTGGTCGAGACGAATTACGCCCCGAACGGCCACGTCAGTGCCACCCCCTATGATCATTATTCGCTGCTGAGGACACTCGAAGCTGGGTTTGAGTTGCCTTGTCTCAATCACGCCTGCGACGCAACGTCGGCCGTGATGAACGACATGTTTGGTGGCCAGTAAAGTTAGTAAGGCTTCAGGCACTCTCTATCTGATATCGCATTATCTGATATTTGCTCAATCCCCGCCGGTTCCTCCGGCGGGGATTTTTTCCACTCCGGTCCATGCTTTGGGACGCGCACCAACAGCCTCGTCAGCGATATCCATCAACCGTGCAAAGCGTGGGCCTTGGAGTTATCGTGGAATACATATTCCAGGTATAGAGCTGGTACAAAGCTGAAATAGCCTCATAACGCTCTTAGTTCGCATGAGAGCACCCTACCTTAGCCCCGCTGAAGTTAAATCTTCGCGGGGCTTTTCTATCGCGGAGGGCGCAACGAAGCTCCCGCACGAGGACACAGCCTCGCAGCCTGCGTGCTCAATATTTGTAGTTGATGCCGAGCACGAAATCGTGGTGGCCCATGTCAACGTTTGTCGGGATTCCGGCCAGCGAAAAAGTGGCCTTCGATCCATCGGTCCAGCGGTATTCAAAATTGCCCATGAGCTTCTCGGTGAAGCCGAGCGCCACACCGCCGCTCAACTGATATGTCGTCGCCCAATCATCAGCGTTGACGCCAAGAACTTGTCCGTTCAGGTTGGCAACGCCAAGGCCGACGCCAATAAACGGCATCACATGCCAACCGCCGTCGCTGAATTCGTACATTCCCTTCAAAAGCATCCGCGTCGACGCGAAATTCCCGCCGGCGGCAAGACCGCCCAACCGGTCGCTCACACTGGCAAAGGTCAAACTTTGGATCTGGGCTTTGAAGCCGTTGCCGAAATAATAATCGTAGGCTGAACCATACGTTCTCACCGCGCCGAAGCTTTCCAATTGCGAGATTGGCAATTGTGGCGTAGCGAAGGGGAAGATCAGTGAGCTTGCTTCGGTTGCTACAAGGGCACCAGGCGTCTGAGCAAACGCGCTCCCACTTAGGAACGCCACCCCGATCATTATCGCCGCTCGACTCCGCATGATTTCCACCTGCGGCATAGGACTGCGGTTATGTAAACACAAAACCGCGGAGCGTTAAAATGGATTCTGCGAATTCTGCTTCGTTCGCGAAAATTACTTCGCGAGAGAGAGGCGCCAGCGCCACAGCTGAAGCCGGCGTGGCTGGAACTGAGCGTTATTGTTCAATATCGGCAGATGTACGATCGGACGGTGCGCGTTTTGCTGATTTCCTCGGCCAACCGGCGCCTGGGCGCGCCGCTTCGGTTTTTGAACTATTTGCGACATCCACGCATGGCACGGCGTTTCGCTCGCGCGGCTGGGCGGCTTATTTTCACGGCTCTATGGCCACCCGTACTGCTAGCTTACGATTGCCCACGTGCCGTCCGGCTGACGGCAGGCGTGCCCACGCGCTTCCTGCGGGCGGCCCTGGATGTAGATCGTCTGGCTATAGTTGGAACAGCGAAATCCCGCCGGATCATTGTAATAGTCGACGACACGAAACTCGCCGCGATGGTCGTTGCGCGGATTACTCCAACGATAGACGGCGTTGGGGCGGCCGGCATTGAAACCGTCATAGTAAGTCCGGTACGCGTAACTGCGGTCTTCACAGTCGAGATTGCTGGTCAACGCGGCACCGACTGCGCCACCGACAATCACCCCGGCAAGTGTTGAACCGGTGCGCCCGCTGCCGGCGGCGTTCCCGAGCAGGCCTCCGATCAATGCCCCGACGATAACGCCGGCAGGATCGGGCCTGTCGTGGCACTCCTGGTAATAAACGTCGTCATTATAGGTATAGGGGCGTGAATAGCGCTGCCGCCAAAGTTCGTCGCGGTCGTCACGATAGACCGTCTCAGCGATGACTCCGGTGGTGATCAGCGCGAGGAAGAAATCATTGTTGTCGTCGCGCACCCAATGATAGTTGCGTGGCGGCCGTCGCAGCCCGTGCTGCTGCCAATCGCTGACGACATATTGGTTTTGCCGATATTGGTCCGGCACGCGGTCTCCGCGCGACCAACGTGGCGTGGCCACGCGGAAGCCGCGGTTGTTGCGCAAGTCCTGGAAGGCGGAATCGTTCCTGTTATCCGGATAGCGTCCGCGGCTGGGACCTTGGCGGTTCTGGTCGCGGTCGTCTTTCCGATCGTTGCGATTGTCGCTCTGATCGTTGCGGCTCGAATTGTTGGGCTGCGCCAAAACGGCGGCGCTGTTCAACAGCGATAGGGCCAATACGGCAGTCAGCATGCGTTTCATCGACCGGTTCCTCGTTCCGCGCAGATGCGCATTTGAGCTGATTTCTCTAGTGCACAATGCCCACCGATGCTTTGATGCATATCAATCCCGCCAAAAACCGGTCTGTAGATTGCCCTCCCACTAAACAAAAACGCTGGGCCCAAATTGAACGCCACTCGCGTCGGTCGCGACATTTGCGTAAAATGCCCTACGACCCTCGCCTGATCGGGGACGGCAATGCTCATGAACGGGATGACCAATAATGCGGCGGAATCTCCTTCTATTTGTGGCAGTGACGATGGTGGCTGCAATTCTCGCTGTGGGGCTAACGCCTTTGGCTGCCGCTCCGGCCGGCGGTGAAACGCAGAGCGCCGCCTCGATTCCGGATTTTTCCGGCGTATGGAATCATCCCGCCTTTCCCTGGTTCGAGCCCCCGGCATCGGGCCCTGGTCCTATAACCAATCTGTCCCGCTGGGCCGAACAGCGGCCCGCCGGCTTAACCGGTTCAGCGGCGTTGCCGCCCAGCACCGTCGGCATCAGCGATTACGACCAGCTCGTCGGGGATTACAGAAGCCCGATCCTGCAACCTTGGGCAGCCGACGTGGTGAAACGATTTGGCGAGATGTCGCTTGCCGGCATTACATTTCCCAATCCTTCGAACCAGTGTTGGCCGTTTCCGGTGCCGTTCATTTACAAGCAGTTTCAGGTGCAGCTAATCCAGCAACCAGACAAGATCACAATGCTGTACAGCGGCGATCATGAAGTGCGCCGGGTGCGCATGAACGCATCCCATCCCTCACCCCTGAAGCCGTCCTGGTACGGAGATTCGGTCGGCCATTATGAGGGCGACACCCTCGTAATCGACACCGTCGGCGTCAAGACCGACCGCCCCTATGCGATGCTCGACCTGTTCGGCACGCCCTACACCGGAAAGTTGCACATCGTGGAACGGTTCAGGATCCGCGATTATGACGAGGTGAAAGACGCGATCGAAAGGAACAGAAAAGAGAACTGGCTGTTCAACGGCGATGTCTGGAAGGATTACCAGGGAAGGAAGTTCCTGCAGCTTCAGATCACGATCGAAGATGAGGGCGTCTTCACCACGCCCTGGACCGCGACCCTGACCTATGTGCCGGACGCCAACCCGATACCCGAAGGCGTCTGCGCCGAAAATCCCCACGAATATTACAGCAACAAGGATTCCGACGTTCCCAAGGCCGCGAAGCCGGACTTCTGACGGTAGCCCCCGGTTTGTAGCCCATTGACGGAACGGCTCATGCCGAACGTCCGGCATTGAGTGGGCGTCTGCCTCGGAGTCTGCGTCTCGCTGCCGACCGACACCAAAGTATGATGGACGCCCGCTTGCCGGGCGGCGCATCCTGAGGGTCGCATGGGGGACGATAGGCATGAAGACGGCCGTGACACCTATTCACTTTGCCGGCTCGGAGCTGAGGGACGTTCGCCACGTCTGCGCATTTTTCAATAGCGAAGAGGAAAGCTATCGCGTGTTGCTTCCGTTCATAAAGGACGGGTTCGTGTGCGGCGACAAAGCGGTTCACGTCGTCAATCCGGGGCAATGTTGCGCGCATCTGCAACGTCTGACGGCGGCAGGGATCGATGCGGCGGCGGCCCGAGAGAGCGGGCAATTCGAGCTTCGCATCAACACGGAGACATATCTTCGCGACGGCCATTTCGATCAGGACCGGATGCTGGAGGCTTTCGAGTCGCTGGCCAGCGGCAACGCCGGGGGAGGGTTTTCGCTCAGCCGCATTGTCTGCAACATGGACTGGGCGGCCGAAGGCCGGTCGCACATCGACAATCTCGTCGAGTTCGAGTCGCGGGTAAATGATGTGTGGCGCCGGCACGATGACGCGGTCATCTGCGTATACGATCTCGCGAAATTCGGAGGCGACATCGTGATCGACATCATGCGCACGCATCCGATGATCATCATCGGCGGCATCCTTCAGCAGAATCCATTCTTCGTGCCACCGGAGGAGTTCCTGCGGGAGCTTCGCGAACGGCGAGGCGGACAGGCTGCACCACCTTCAACGGCATTCTGATATGGACGCACAGTTCGAACAGCCCGCCGAGGAGATCAAACGCCTTCAGCGTTGCATGAACGATCTGGTGAGCCTTCTTGCTCTTCCCGCCATATGGAGTGGCGGCGACCCTTCCCAGATAATTCGCACCTTGCTCGACGTGCTCCTGGGTATGCTCCGTCTGGATTTCATCTATGTGCGATTGAAGGATCCGGTGGGTGCCACGCCTGTCGAGATGGTTCGCGCAACACCATCGTGCAAACTGCCGGCGCAATCGCAAGAGATCGGCGAGACGCTGAACCGCTTGCTGGGAGACGATCCACAGAAATGGCCGCCGCTGGTGCGGAACTCCATCGGAGACGGAGACATTTCGATCGTGCCGCTTTGGCTGGGCCTGCAAGGTGAAATCGGGATCATTGTGGCAGGTTCGCACCGCGCGGACTTCCCCGGGCAGACCGAGCGGCTTCTTTTGAGTGTCGCGGCCAATCAGGCTGCGATCGGCCTGCAAGAGGCGCGTCTCCTGAACGAACAGAAGCGTGTCGCCGGCGAACTCGATCAACGTGTTGCGCAAAGAACGGCCGAACTTGCCGCTGCCAACGAAGAACTAAAAAGGGAAATTGCCGAACGCACGCTGGTGGAGGAAAGGCTGCGTCAGGAGGAGAGAGAACTGAACCGAAGCGAGGCGCGCAAGGCGGCGATCCTTAACTCCGCGCTCGACTGTATTGTGACGATCGATCACGAAGGCTGCATCACGGAATTCAATCCCGCCGCGGAGCGCACCTTCGGTTACCGCCGGGGCGAAGTCATGGGCAGGCAGCTTGCCGATGTCATCATCCCGCCGACATTTCGGGAAAGGCACCGGCGGGGGCTGGCGCACTACTTCGCCACGGGCGAGGCGCCCGTCATGGGCCGGCGCATCGAGATGACGGCGCTGCGTGCCGATGGCAGCGAATTTCCCGTGGAGCTCGCGATTACCCGCATTCCTTCCGACGGGCCGCCCTCCTTCACCGGCTATTTGCGTGACATCACGGAGCGCAAACAGTCGGAAGAAAAACTGCGAAGGAACGAGGCCTATCTGGCCGAGGCTCAGAAATTGAGCCTGACAGGCAGTTTTGGCTGGGACGTTTCCGCGGATGAACATTTCTGGTCCGACGAGACGTTCCGCATTTTCGCGTATGACGTCTCAACCAAGGTCACCCTGCAAATGATCCTGGAGCGCGTTCATCCTGAGGACGTTGCGCTGGTGCGACAGGCGATCGTCCTGGCAGCAGATGGGAAGGATCTGGATTACGAATGCCGTCTGGTGATGCCGGACGGCTCCGTGAAGCATCTTCACATTGTCGCCCATGGCATTCGCGCCCCGGACGGCGGCCTTGAGTATATCGGGGCGGTTCAGGACGTGACGGAGCGCCGGCGCTCGGAACAAGTGCTCAGCAAAGTTCGATCGGAACTCGCGCACGTGACCAGGGTCACGAGTCTCGGAGCCTTGACGGCGTCGATTGCGCACGAGGTCAATCAGCCGCTGTCGGGTATCATCACGAATGCCAGCACCTGCCTGCGGATGCTGGCTGCCGATCCGCCAAATGTCGAGGGCGCGCGCGAAACTGCGCGGCGGACAATTCGCGATGGCAACCGTGCCTCCGATGTGATCACGCGATTGCGCGCACTCTTCGGCAAGAAGGGCACGACGACCGAAGCGGTGGACCTGAACGAGGCCACGCGGGAAGTGATCGCGCTATCATCGGGCGATCTTCAAAGAACCCGGGTGATTCTGCGGACGGACCTTGCCGATGACCTCCCCACTGTTCTGGGGGATCGCGTTCAGCTTCAGCAAGTCATTCTCAACCTGCTCCGGAACGCCTCGGACGCAATGAATGGTATCGACGATCGTCCCAGGCAGCTGGTGATCAGAACCGAACGCGACGAAGGCGATCACGCGCGGCTGACCGTGCAGGATTCCGGCGTTGGTCTTGACCCGCAAAGCATGGACCGGCTTTTCGAGGCCTTTTACACCACTAAGAGCAATGGGATGGGGATAGGTTTATCCGTCAGCCGTTCCATTATCGAGAGCCATCACGGTCGTCTATGGGCGGCACCGAATGATGGTCCGGGAGCCTCGTTTTCGTTTTCCATCCCCCGCGGACCCGAGCGCATATCGGGCGCCCACAGCCTTGGCCCAAATTGGCAGCCAACTGTGAACGATTCAGCACAGATTATGAGGAATCCATAATGGTCATACGCTCACTCGTGTCGGTCGTGGATGACGATGAGTCCGTGCGCGAGTCGTTACCCGATTTGGTGAGGGAGTTCGGCTTCGCAGCCCAAGCATTCTCGTCGGCGGAAGAGTTCCTGGCGTCCGATAGTGTCGGCCAGACCGGTTGCCTGATCCTCGACATCGCCATGCCCGGCATGAGCGGACCTGATCTCCAGCGGGAATTGAAACTTCGGCGCCAGGATATTCCGGTCATCTTCATCACCGCTCACGGCGATGAGGCCGTCCGTCCGCGCGTGCTCGCAGAGGGTGCTGTCGCGTGCCTGTTCAAGCCATTCAGCGATACGGCTTTGCTTGGAGCTCTCAATGTTGCTTTTCGCGCACGCTGAGCGGCACACGCCGCGCGATTGCACCCTGGACATCAAGGGATATATATGTCCAGCGAGCACTGCGGACGATGCGTTGAGGTCATTATCTATGCCGCACGCCACACCAATCGTGTTCGTAGTCGACGACGACGTTTCGGTGCGGGAATCGCTGGAATTGCTGATCCGCTGTGAAGGCTGGCAGCCGCAGCTATTCGCATCGGCCCAGGAATTCCTGTGCCACCCCAGGGTCCAGGTTCCGAGCTGTCTTGTCCTTGACGTCAATCTTCCGGGCCTCAATGGTCTGGATCTGCAAGAGCGCGTCGCTGCCGACCGGATGGACATGCCCATCATCTTCGTCACGGGTTACGGCGATGTGCCGATGACGGTCCAGGCTATGAAAGCGGGAGCTATCGAGTTCCTGACGAAGCCCTTCCGCGACGAGGCGCTGTTGGGCGCAATCCGCCACGCCATCGAACTCAGCACCAATTCACTCGGCGACGAAGCGGAAATACGCGCGCTGCGCGATCGTTACGAATCGCTCAGCCGCCGCGAACGTGAGGTCATGGCGCTGGTCGTTTCGGGCCGGCTGAACAAACAGGTCGGCGGTGAACTTGGCATCAGCGAGATCACGGTGAAGGCACACCGGGGCAACGTGATGCGGAAGATGGGGGCTGCCTCTCTCGCCGATTTGGTGACGATGGCCGCGAAACTCCGTCTCGGATCGGCGCCAAAAAGGTGACGTCTTCAACAGCGTTCGCTGAACTCAACGCTTGAGGAGCCGCAAGTTCTTTTGCGCGACGCTGAGCGTCCAAACCCAGACCGTGAGATAGGGCAGAAAGCCGAGCCTGACCGCATCGAACCAATTCGGCATGGCCGAGATGGTGATCGTGATCGGCGAAGCCGCGGCGTCCTGACCATCGGCGGCAAGCGCCATCTCGCCGCCGGTTTGATGCCGATGCACCCATCGATCGACGCTCGCCTCCTCGGGTATCGAAATGTCCTCGGCCACGTCAGACGGCGTTGCATCACCAATTTTCTTCGGCATTTGAAAAGGGACGATCTTCTTGCTCATGCGACCTGCCTGTTGAGATTGGGAAAGACCAGTTCCGCCAGTTGCACCAACTCTTTTGTGGCGTCGCTTCGCGGCGCGGCTTCGATTACCGACAGGCCGCGCGCGGCGCTTTCGGCATAGACGACACGTTGAATCAGCGGCCCGCCGAGCACCGGCGTTTCGGGAAATCGTTCAAGCGCCGTCACGACGTCACGGCCGATTGCGGTGTTGGCGATCATGCGATTGATGACGAAAGCCGCGCGCAACCCATCCTTGAAGACTCGCGCCTCGTTGATGAGTTGGACCGTGTCGGACGCCGCCCAAACATCATAGGGCGAGGGCTGAACGGGGATCAGAACCAGATCACTCGCCATAATCGCCGCCCGGCCGAGTTCGTTGACACGGGGCGCGCCGTCGATGACGACCACGTCATAGGATTTCTTCAGTGCCGGGAGTTCGCGATGCAGAGTGGGCTTTGCCATGCCGACGACGACAAAAAGGGGATCGGCCTGCCGCACGCCCGACCAGGCGAGCGCGCTCCCCTGGGGATCGGCATCAACGAGGAGAACACGTAAACCCCGGCGGCTGAAACAGGCGGCGAGATTGACCGCGATCGTCGTCTTGCCGACCCCGCCTTTTTGATTCAGCACACTGACGATCATGGAAGCGACTTTCCGCAAGCGCCGGGAGACGGAACCCGCCCTTTACGGCTGGCGAGACTCATTTTGCTGCATCGCAGCAAAAGATGTCAGCAAACCGATCCGAACGCAATCGCGCTCTGCCGCTGCGCGATAAGGGCTTGGAAAAGCTTGGGTTTCGAGGCGATGACAGCCGCTCCGGCGAATCCCTAGGCGGCTGGTTTCCGCGCCGTGACGAACCAGCTGCTGGAACCCAGCCACACCCCGTCCTTGCGGAGATAAGGCGTGAACAGCTTGCGCATCGCGGCAACCACATCGGGTTTGCGCTTGATGCCCTCATCTCCCGCGAGGCGGATGATTTCGCCCGCCGGTCCCAATGCCATGGCGAATTCGATAGCCTGATCGAGGGTTTCGCCGATCCGCACTTCGGTATCGTAGCGCGCGAAGCTAATGCGGTCGAAGCCGGCGCCCTTGAGCATCTCACTGACCATATCGGGGCCCGCCATGGAAAACGGCCCCGGCCCGCAGTGCACCTGATCGGTTTGATCGTGGGAAATGACCGGGACCATTTCCTTCACGAGCAATTCGGGTTCGTGAGCCCAGGCATTGTCCTCGCGGCGGCGCCAGACAATCATGGAGAACTCGCCGCCCGGCTTCAGCGCGCGCCCGATATTGCGCAGGGCCGCGCCCGGCAGGTTGAAGAACATCGTGCCGAAGCGCGAAAAGATGTGGTCGTAAGGCCCACGCAGATCGTCCGATTGCACATCGGCCACGAAGAACGTGGCGTTGGCGATTTCCATCTCTTTGGTTTCGCGTGTCGCGGCAGCAACGAAATTCGTCGCGCAGTCGACGCCGACCGCTTCGCCTTGGGGCCCTACCTGTTTTGCAATGCGCTGGGTGGTGTCTCCGAAGCCGCAGCCGATATCCAGCACCCGCGCCCCCGCCGGATAAGACAGCCGTCGGAACAGCTCATCGCTGTGACCGGACAGGCCGGTGGTCAATGTGGTCCGGAACCGGCAGAATTTTTCGAACAGGACCGTGTTCCACGCCTCGATGGGAATCGTGTTGTCACTCATGGCCGCAAATCCCTCTGAAATCCCGCACGCCAATAGCCATCATCGCCGCGACGACGATGGGAACAGCTACCACATGTACGGCAAATCGATAATCGCCTTCGTCTATCCGTGGGTGTGGCCACGCATATCCAGCGATGCTGCTGGTGCCGCTGTGATCTGGGGCGGCGACTGTGACTGTGAAAAAGCGTCGAAACCGGCGTCAGGATTCTGGTTTCAAACCGTCCAGAATGCTCCTGCGGTTTGGACTTTGCCGAGGCTTCCATCCAGAACGGCAGCCCCTCCCCCTGTGGCCGCAGGTGCGTCGCTCCGACTCTCCGGCGTTCGGGAAACGGAAAGGACTGTCGCGTCGAAAAGCTCTTCAGGAGACATCTTAGCTCGCAAATCGCGGCCGAGCCTCTTTCGTCCGGCATTCGCCAAGTTCGGCAATTTTGCGGGAGCGATCG
>DATLVC010000169.1:0-28573 GCA_035577685.1 Micropepsaceae bacterium
CAATCAGCCGGGGGCGGGCGGATTGACCGCCATCAACTATGCCGGGCGGCGCGCGCCGCGCGACGGAACATTTCTTACGCTGGCGAGCCAGGGCATTCTGTTCCAACAGGCGACCGGCGGGCAGGGGCTCCAGGTTTCGCTCGACGCGTTTTCATGGATCGGGAATTTCGTCAAATCCAATGATGTGATCGTCACCTGGTACACATCGCCGGTGAAAAATTTTGCCGACGCGAAACAGCGCGAATCCACGCTCGGCACCACCGGCACGGGCGCGGTTTCCGATCAATTGCCGCTTCTGTTCAATGCTCTCACCGGCACGAAATTCAAGCTGATCCGCGGGTATGAGGGCGCCTCCCAGATGAACCTTGCCATGGAGCGCGGCGAGATCGACGGCCGTGGCGCCAATATGTGGGCGAGCTACAAGGTCACCAATCCCAACGAAATCCGCGACCGCAAATTCAACGCGCTGGTGCAGTTGGGCACGCGGAAAGAGCCGGATTTGTCGGACGTGCCGCTGCTTGCCGATCTGGTGAAGGGTGATGCGCGAAAGGAAGCGATTGCCCGTTTCGTCGCGCTCGCGCAGGACAACAACCGTCCTGTCGCCGCGCCGCCCGGCGTGCCCGCGGACCGGGTGATGATCCTGCGGCGGGCGTTTGATGCGACGATGAAGGACGCGGCGTTCCTCGCCGACGCCAAGAAGCAGCGGCTGGAGATCGCGCCCATGACCGGAGAGGAGGTTCAGGCCGCGGTGCATCAGGTGCTGACCACGCCGAAAGACGTCATCGCCCAAACGCAAGCCTTCCTGGCAGGAGCGAAGTGATATTTCCGCTCTAGACGCTCGGGATGACGCCTTTCAACGATGGCACGAAATCGCCGAGCACGCTTGGCGGCCAGGGAATCGCCAGCAGCTGATCGAACAGCACATAGATGAAAACGCACATGAACGCGGCCATGGGCAGGACGATGCGCCAGGGCTCGCGGCCTTCGACGCGCATGAACAGGATGACGAAGAGCGGTACCGTCGGAATAAGTCCGATCAGCGCCATGGAGACAAGAAACCCCACCATCCAGCCGAAGAAGATCGCGCCACGGACGAGAAGCGTCTTGGCCGCCAGATGGCTGATGCTGCTCTTGATGTCCATGTGAATTTTCTGCTGCACCTGCGCGCGCGCGATTTCACCCAGGCTTTCTTTGCGCACGGTGCTGCGCTTGAAGATTTCGTTGGTGAGCGCCAGCGCGCAAAAAATGATGGCGCCTGACCCGACGAGCAGCGGAATGATGCGCGCCAGGGGGTTCCATTCCACGGCCTCGCTCATCATGACCGCGAACAGGACGAGCAGAAACGCGGGAAACAAATTGTGCCAGGAAAAATGCGGCGACCCGAAATCGGTCAGCATGCCTTTGACACCGCCATGGGCGCGCACATCCTGGAGCAAGGGCCGGAACAGGCTGACCGCGGCCAGCGAGAACATCAGGATCACCACAGGGCGCGTCATCCAGGATGAGCCGTAACGCTGGATGGAAATGAACATATAGCGCTCGAGCACGCCGCCCAGAATGAAGCCCAACACCAGCGGCGGCCGCGGCCAGCGGAAATGTTTCAGTGCCCATCCCAACACGCCGAAAAAGAGCAGGGCATAAAGATCGCCCCATTCGCGCTTGCCTTCGAACGCGCCGATATAGACCAAGCACAGCACGACGGGAAGGATGAGCGTGTAACGCAGCGTCGCCAGTTTGGCGAACTGGCCGGAGAGCAGAAAACACAGCCCCGAGCCTAGGATGTTGGCAATCGCGATGCTCCACACCATGGAATAGGTGATGTTGAGATTCTTGGTCACCATGTCTGGCCCCGGCACCAGCCCGTGAATCAGAAAGGCGCCCAGCAGGATCGCCATGCCGGCGGAAGACGGCACCCCGAACACCACGGTGGGAACCAGCGCGCCGCCTTCGCGCGAATTGGTGGCGCTCTCGGCGGCGATAACGCCGCGCACATCGCCGGTGCCGAAACTCTGTTGCGCCCCCTTTTCGGTGCGCAGCGCGTGGCCGTAGGACAACCAGTCGATCACGGCCGCGCCGATGCCCGGAATCATGCCCATGAAGGAGCCAAGTGCGGAACAGCGCAGCACCAGGAACCAGTTGTCGAAGCAATCTCGGATGCCCTGGAGCAGGCCGGCGCGGGTGTCGACATGCTTGTTTTCGCTGACGATGGAGGTGCGCCCGACGAGGAGGTCGCACAGTTCCGGCAGCGCATAGATGCCGAGCGTCAGCGGCACCAGCGGTAGCCCCTCCCATAAATAAAGCTGTCCCATGGTCCAGCGTAGCGTGCCCGTCTGCGGGTCCGACCCGATCATGGCGAGCATCATGCCGAAACAGGCGCAGGTCAGTCCGCGCAAGGGCGTATTGCCCGACAGCACGGACACCATGGAAATGCCGAACACCGCCAGCGACAACAACTCCGGTGAGCCGACATAGAGAATGAACGGCCGCACCACCGGCAGGAGGGCGGCCATCAGCGCCGCCCCGAACAGGCCCCCCATCATAGCGGACATATAGGAGGCACCGAGCGCACGGCCCGCCTCGCCCCGCCGCGTCATGGGATAGCCATCGAGCGTGGTGGCGGCCGAGGCGGCGTGGCCGGGGGCGCCCAGCACGATGGCGGAAATGGGGTCGGCTGTAGTGGTTGTAGAGGCGAGGCCCAGAAGCAGGGCCATGGCCGTCGGCGGGTCCATGGCATAGGTGAAGGGCAGCAGTAGCGCGGTTCCCGCGACACCCCCGATGCCGGGCAGGATGCCGAGGCAGAGCCCCATGGCCACGCCGAGAAACAGGAAGGGAAGCGTGTGCCAGTTGAAGATAAGAAAGAAAGCCTCGCCCGCGGCGTGCAGGATTTCCAATGGCTTCCCTCCCCGTTTTGGGAGGGAAGAGTGTTTCATGAGGGGGTTCTCCGCAAGGGCGGGAAGGGCGCCGGCGGCCCTTGTTCTGGTGGGCGAGAGGCGATAATTGGAGCGGCCCCGCGTCAGGCGGCGCGCTCCGGCGGTCTTGGGGGATCGTCTAATGGTAGGACTGCAGACTCTGACTCTGCCTGTCTAGGTTCGAATCCTAGTCCCCCAGCCAACGTTTGCGGTCTTATGGCGCAAACGGCCATCCAGCGGCCTTGGGCACCGTGAGAAGCGAGAGAATCCCTTAGCCCGCGAATTGAGGCGCGCGCCCAAGCTTGCGCCCGCTGCAAGCTACTCGCGCCGCTTTCCGACGAATAGGTGCGCAAATAGACCGATCACTGCGATCGCAGCGCCCGCCAACATGAGCGCTACAAACAACAAACCGATAAGAATTTTCACGATGTTCACCGAGCACGCTGACGCCCAGCAGCGGGACGGCTTTCATTGAACAGGTCCTATGCAGCCAAGGCCAGCGCACACAGCGACGCAGTTGCAACCTTCATCGTCGGGAAGGGTCCTGGACCCACCCGTTTTACGATACGTCACGCCGCGCTCGTTCGAAATCGGTCTTAGCAAAGCCAACCGGAGTCGTTTTGAAGCCGTCAATTCCCCGGGCGAAGGCGTAGACCGCCACGATACGATCTTTGGCGAAGCCGCCGCGGGGTCCCCACCGAAATTCCTATGGGTGGACGAAGAAGGCCCCGAACGTCTTGCCTGGCCAGCGCTCTGAGGGCATCGGATTTTGCCGGAGCTACGTCCGCTGTTGCTAATCCGTTTCGCCGCGTCGCTTGACAATTGTCAATTCGGTTGGAGGTCTGCGCGATAGGATTATTTATGGCGCAATATTTTTACCTGTCCCTGAACCAGACCGGCGATGTCTGCGGCAGCGAGGTCATGGAAGTCGAAAACGACCAGGACGCCATCAATTGGGCCCATCGCATCTGCAACCATGGCATCGGAAAAGGGTTTGAAGTCTGGCGTAACGGTCAACTGATCCATGCTTTTCCGGGCGTCGCCGCCAGCCGCAAAGCTCGGGTTTGAATCGTATCTTCCGTTTGGATCGGGACCGGTCGCAGGCCTTTTGGGGCCGGCACGGCTTCATAATGACTCCGGAAAAAGCTGGCTTCAGTTGGTGGACGGTAGACGGCCTGTCTGTGACTCGGCCCGAAGCCAGAGCCGCTTGGGATTGAGATTTTTCGCGCTTCCGAGCAGGCGATCGAATTCAAGCTTGGAGACCGCATAGCATTCGCAGGAACGCTCCCGCAGACCTTCGATGTCCACGATCGCGATCCGTCCACGCGCATAACGGATAAGACCGGCTTGCTGCAAACGCCCAGCCGCAACCGTGACACCCGCGCGCCTCACGCCCAGCATCATCGCGAGAAATTCATGCGTCAAAAGGAACTCATTCGCGTGCATGCGATCATAGGTCATCAACAGCCAACGGCAACAACGCTGTTCCAAGGAATGGAAATGATTGCAGGCGGCCGATTGCGCGACTTGATTGAAAAAGGCGTGGGCATAATGCAGGGCAGTCATAAGCATGGGCCCGCTCTGCTCCAGCGCCTGAATGAACGTGTCGGCGGGCATCCTCAAGCCGTCGCCGGGGACCTGGACATAAACACCCGTAGGCGCCTGCCTGTCACCGAGGACGACGGGCAATCCCACGAGCCCTTCGTTGCCGATGGTTCCGACTTCGGACGCCTCGCCATTTTTCATCGTATTCACCAGCGAGGCGACGCCGGTCTCGAGGAAATACACAAACTCGATGGGCTTGTTAGCCTGATAAAGCTGGCGCTTATAGGTCAGCTTTACCGGTTCAAGATGTGGGTGCAGCCGCTCGTAATCCACCTCAGACAGCAGCGCCAGCAAACGGTTCTGATGTTGGTTCGTCGGATCGTTCGGAACCATGCGTGACCTCGCAGCGTGACTGCTCGGGCATGGATCCGCGTCTAAGCTCGCACCCCCCAGCCCAAGCATTCCAGCGCGCCACGCCCCATCACCCATTCAAGCTCGCTTTTCGAAAGGAAGTCGAGTTCTTCAGTGAACATGGTCACTGCCTGGCGATAGGGGCAGCTGGACGGAAGACGCGAGAAATCGCTCCCCCAGAACGAGCGCTTCACGCCGAAGCCGCCGATGATGCGCTTCAACGGCTCGTGCAAATTGCGAAACGGATACGCTTCCGTGGAATAGCACGGAAGGGCCGATACTTTCACGGAGACATTGGGATGACGGGCCAAAGCGAGAATGCGGTCGGCACCGGCCTGGGCGTGGCCATCCATCGTTTCGCGCGCGAAGCCCATGTGATCCACGATGATCTTCAGATCCGGATGGCGCGCCGCGATGTCACCGATCACGGGAAGACGCTCCGGGGCATGGACCATCACCGGGATGGCCAATCGCTCAGCCATCGGCCAGAACCAATCCGCTGCCCCGTTGGTGAGCAGTGGGCGGTCATTGTCGCGATGAAAGGTCAGCCTTACACCAAGCATCCCGGTTTGATGCTTCATGTCCTGGAGCTTTTGCGGGGCGGATGGCCGATCCAGGAACAACCGCCCCACCACGGCGAAGCGGTCCGGATGTTCCGCCGCCGCTGCCAGGCACAAATCGTTGCGGTCACCATCGAGCGAAGGCGGCACGAGGATGACGCGGTCCACGCCGGCTTCGTCCATCAGGTTCAGAAGCTTCGGATGGGTCAGAGGCACCGGGAGATGCGCGCGGTTCTCCATGCCTTCGCCCCAGGGGCGTTCAGGCGTGTTCGCGGCCCAGATATGCACCTGGGTGTCGACGACGATGATGGTGTTGCTTGCTGCCACGCGGTGATCGGGGTGACGAAAATGGGTCTATCTAGCGTTCCGGAAAGCTGAACCCGCCCAAACCGCCGAAGCCCCCGAACATAGGAAAGTCGCAACCGCGAGCAGGGGGCGGATTCTTGGCGACGTATCCGCCACGGGGGAGTGGGCGGGCCGGTGCGGCTTGCGCAAGCGTTGCCGCGACTTTCTTGAGAAGCGGATTTGCGCCCGGTTCTTCCTTCGGTGTCAGACCGGAAATCTCCAGAATCAGCTTGCGCCGCATGGCGCGGGCGAAATCGCCGAAGCCCTTGGCGGGGATCACGAAGGAGCCCGGTCCGCCGATCACACAGCCCTCATAATATTTGTCCAAATCCTGGGATGTCGTCTCGTCGATGATTGGAAGCCCATTGATGGTGATGCTCTTGGCGAGCAATTCATCGCGGACGCCAAGAACGGGGCGGCCGGCATTGTTCTCGCCGTCGCCGGAGACGTCCACCACCTGTTTGGCGGAACGATACGGGCCTTTCTCCAGCATGCGCTGGGCCAATTCGAGCGCATCGGAGATGGACGTGCCGCGCGCCGATTGGCGGGGCGCCGCGATCAAGGTCCGGACGAAATCTTCCGCACTCTTCTGGTCACGGATGATCATCCAATTCACGGGCACGCTCATCACGCCATATTGGCGGCTGGAAAAGTAAATCGCCGAGACGCCGATGCGGCCGAGCGAGCCCGATTGGATCGCCTGTTGCACTTCCTTGCTCAGGAAAGCCTCGGCAATCCCTTTACGCTGCAGTTCGGCCTCGTCGTGATCGATACTGCCGGACGCATCGATCGCCAACACAAGCGCGACGTCGACTTCCTGCGGGGATAGGGCGGATGGAGCGGCCGGTGCCGCGGCAGCTGCCAGGCTGGGACCGCTGAAGGCCAGGAGCGCACCTGCTGCCAACGCGCTCAGCAAACCCTTCATATTCCCACGCATAATGCGCCCCGCTACTATCGCCGTCGCTACGGAACGTTATACAGAACCGGTTGGAACGGCAATCTTCATGGCGATCATGAACGATCTGTCACGGGTCTCATCAAGCGGGTTGCGCGAAGCTGATCTTCGGGCCAAGCTTCGCGAAAATGGGGAGGAAGCTGTGCTGGCCGCGGTGCGCGCCGGGAAGAAACGCCATCCCTATCACCGTCGCCGGCGGGGTGGGCAGGAGGCGCACGCGCACAGCAATGGTGCTCCGGTTCTCGGCGCCATCGATGTCGGGACAAATGCCTGCCGGCTTCTCATTGCGGTCCCGGAGAAATCCTATGCCGGTGCCGTCCCGCGCGTCATCGATTCCTACACCGCCAATGTGTGCCTCGGCGAAAGCCTGGAGCGCACCGGAACCATCACCGAAGCGGCGCTCGACCGCACCGTCGCGGCGTTGAAAGTCTGCGCCGCCCGTTTGAAGCGGCGCCATGTCACGCATGTGAAGGCGATTGCCACCGAGGCTTGCCGCCGCGCAATCAATGCGCAGGAGCTGGTAAGGCGCGCCGAAGCCGAGGCGGGAATCCGGCTCACCATCGTCACGCCGGAAGAGGAAGCGCGCCTGGCCGCTGCCGGGTGCCTACAATTGATCGGAAGCGATTTCGAAGGTGCGCTCATCTTCGACATTGGTGGGGGATCGACCGAACTGATCCTGGTGCGTCGCGAAGCTGCGCGCGTGCCGATGCGCTATGACATCGTCGCGTGGAGCTCGGCGCCCATCGGTGTGGTGAAACTCGCCGAGCGCTATGGCGGCCGCGAGTTGGCCGCCTCCAGCTATCGAGCCATGCGGGTTGAGCTCGACGCGATATTCTCTGCGATGAAGGCGGAGCTGGGGCCGGACATATTCGACGCCAAGCGCTATCATCTGCTCGGCACATCGGGGACGCTCACCACGCTTGCCGGGATCAAGCTCGGATTGCGGCGCTACGAGCGCAGCCGCATCGACGGTCAATGGCTGAAGCGCGCCGACATCGTGAAAATATCTGCCGACATCGTGACACGCGATTTTGCCGGCCGCGCCGCCATCCCCTGTATCGGTACGGACCGCGCTGATTTGATCCTTCCTGGTTGCGCCATTCTGGATGCTATCATGGACAATTGGCCTTCGGCGACGTTGCGGGTTGCCGACCGAGGCTTGCGTGAGGGCATGCTGATCGCGCTTCTGCGCGACTCCGAAGGCCCGCAGCCGGAGCATGCGATTTAGTGGCAGCGAAATCGCCGAGTGGCCGGTCTTTGCGGGTTCGCGTTCGCTCCAAGGGTCTGAAAGCGTCCTCGACGCGCTGGCTCGCGCGCCAGCTCAACGATCCCTATGTCACGGAAGCCAAGGCCAAGGGCTACCGTTCGCGCGCGGCCTTCAAGCTGATCGAGCTTGACGACAAATTCCATTTCCTGAAGCCCGGTGCCCGGGTTCTCGACCTGGGTGCCGCCCCCGGAGGCTGGAGCCAGGTTGCGCGCGCGCGTATCGGTCCGAAAGGCAATGTGGTGGGCGCGGATATTCTCGATATGGAACCGATCGCAGGGGTGAACTTGCTGAAGCTCGATATGCTGGCCGAGAACGCGCCGGCGCGGATTCGCGAAGCGTTGTCCGGACCGGCCGATGTGGTGCTCACGGACATGGCAGCACCCACCACCGGTCATCGCGCCACCGACCATTTGCGCACGACTATGCTTTTCGAAGCCGCGTTGGAATTGGCTGAAGAGGTGTTGACGCCCGGTGGCACCTTGGTGGGGAAAGTATTCCAGGGTGGCGCTGCCCCGGAACTATTGACCCGGCTGAAGAAGTCATTTCGCGATGTGCGGCACGTCAAACCACCGGCCAGCCGGGCCGAATCGGTGGAGCTTTATCTCGTGGCGCTCGGCTTTCGCCCATCGTGATTGTCAGGCGCCGCGTGATGCGGAACTAGGCGCTCCTGCCGCACGTTCCATCGGCGTGTGGGGTCTCAGGAGGACAAAAATGACAACGACCTATACGGATTTGAACCGCAGCGCTGACCTGCCGCGGGACGAAACTTTCTCTCTGATTGCCAGCGACAAGGTGGAAGAAACGGCCGTTTATGGACCGAACGGCGATAAAATCGGCCGTGTCGAAAATTTGATGATCGACAAGCGCAGCGGGCATGTCGCCTATGCGGTGCTCAGCTTTGGCGGTTTTCTCGGAATGGGGACCGATCACTACCCCTTGCCGTGGGCCATGCTGAAATATGACGAAGGCCTCGGTGGTTATGTCGTCAACATCACCAAGGAACAGCTCAAAGGCGCCCCCAAATACGCCGACGACGAGAGCTGGGATTGGGAAAGCCGGGAATATATCGGCCAGGTTGATACCCACTACCGGCCTATCGCCTTCATCTGATTCCCCCGATGGGCGAGGTCTTCCGGGGCCTCGCCCGTTTCATCCACCGATGGGTGCGCGGTCACGCTCTTGCTAAGAATCGGTCCCGATGTTAGGCCCTGCCCGTGGAAAAGGGCCGCCCTTTGACGATTCGCGAAGCGCTCACTTTCGACGATGTTCTGCTGGTTCCTGCTGCCTCCACTGTGCTGCCGGGCCAGGTCGATACGCGGACGCGCCTGACCAAAACAATTGAGCTTGGCATCCCGTTGATCTCCGCGGCCATGGACACCGTGACCGAGGCCGGCCTTGCCATTGCCATGGCGCAGGCGGGCGGCATGGGCGTGATCCACCGCAACCTTACCCCGGAAGAGCAAGCCGACCATGTTCGCCGGGTGAAGAAATTCGAATCCGGTATGGTGGTGAATCCGCTGACCATCGGGCCCGATGCGACGCTTGCCGATGCTCTTTCCCTGATGGAGCGTCACCATATTTCCGGCATTCCGGTGGTCGAAGGCAACGGTAAGCCGGGCAAGCTGGTCGGTATTCTCACCAATCGCGATGTCCGCTTTGCCAAGGATCCCCGGCAATCCGTGCGCGAGCTGATGACCAAGGAGCGGCTCGTCACCGTACGCGAAAATGTGCCAATGGAGGAGGCCAAGCAGCTTCTTCATCAACACCGCATCGAAAAGCTTCTGGTGGTGGATGCGAATTATCGCTGCGTCGGCCTCATCACCGTGAAGGACATCGAAAAAGCGCAGAAATATCCGAACGCTTGCAAGGACGAGCGCGGAAGGCTGCGAGTCGCCGCCGCCACCACCGTGGGCGAGGACGGCGTCGCGCGTGCGCTTATGCTGTTGGATGCGGAATGCGACGTCATCGTGGTGGACACCGCGCACGGCCATTCCAAGGGCGTGCTCGATACGGTTTCGCGGATCAAGCGCGAATCCAATTACGCGCAGGTGGTAGCCGGCAACATCGCCACCGCCGACGGCGCCAAGGCGCTGATCGACGCAGGCGCCGATGCGGTCAAGGTCGGCATTGGGCCCGGCTCCATCTGCACCACGCGGATTGTCGCCGGCGTCGGCGTACCCCAACTCACTGCCGTCATGGATGCGGCGGAGGCAGCAAGGAAAGCCGGCGTGCCGGTGATCGCCGATGGCGGCATCAAATATTCCGGCGATCTGGCCAAAGCCATCGCCGCCGGTGCCGATGTTGCCATGATCGGCCAATTGCTGGCCGGTACCGATGAAAGTCCTGGCGAGGTGTTTCTGTTCCAGGGCCGCTCCTATAAGGGCTATCGCGGCATGGGTAGCCTGGGTGCGATGGCGCGCGGTTCGGCTGACCGCTATTTCCAGGCCGAAGTCAAAGACACGCTGAAGCTGGTGCCGGAAGGCGTCGAGGGACAGGTCCCCTATAAGGGACCGGTGGGCGCGGTGGTGCATCAGATCGTGGGCGGGCTCAGGGCAGCGATGGGTTATACCGGCTGCGCGACCATCGCCGACTTCCATGAAAAAGCGGAATTTGTGCGGATTACCAATGCCGGCATCAATGAAAGCCACGTCCACGGCGTTTTGGTGACCCGGGAAAGTCCCAACTACCCGCGTCCGCAATAGCGCCAGACGCCGGACTCCGGCGTAGCCGAGGCGGCCAGAAATAATCTGCTTCTGCTTCTGCGAGACCCAAATCGCGGCGTAATGAAATTGTCCGACGATGCGGATATTCGCATCGGCTTATTAGGCAGCGCTCCCTAAGAAAACCCGCCGGAAATTTTGTCGGTCCCCCGTCAAGGCGATGACAATTGTCAATTTCGGCCGACGGGCTGAGCAATAGCATTCCCTCGACGCATTGCTTGTTTTCTTTGTCTTTCACCATTTTGGCCGATGTCCGCGGACATCGTCGAGGGGGTAACCATGACGTGTCGTAATTCCGTGCTTTGTGGGGCCGCAGCCATCGCGCTGGCGTTGGTTTCGGCAGGCAGCGCAAACGCTACGCCCATGACGTTGTCAGTCAATGTGCAAGACCTCGTGACAAGTGCTTTGTTCAACGCGACTTTCACGGATGCCGGAACGCCCAATACGATCGCGCTCGCGCCCGGATCAGTGGGACCGATGGCGTTCACAGGAGAGTTTTCGCAGTCGATAATTGGCCCCCCGAACAACATATTGATCAGCAGTGCAACCACCATAAGCAACACGGGCCCAGACGCGATTCGGATCACCGCCGCCCTTAGCGGTCAGAATTTTGTTGGCCCCGACAATCAGGTTGCGCTGACCGCCAGCGGTACGTGGTTGAACACAGTCGGCTCCGTCATGAATATGGAATGGTTTAATGACCCGAATAACGGGTTGGGCGCCGCTTGCCTCAACGCGTTGCCGGCTTGCCTGCCATTTTCCGCGCCCGGAAATCTGGTCGGCTCTTTCACGTCTCCGGCGGCCATAGATCCCACAAGCTCATATGCTTTTAACCCCGGGACTGGGCTTCTTCCCATACCCGACACGGGTTTATTCTCGATGACCGAGCTATGGACTTATACGCTTCTTCCTGGCGGTTCGTTGGTCAGCCGCGGACAGACGGAGCTGAAAAGCCTCAATATTTCAGAGCCCGGCACTCTCTTCATGTTGGGAACCGGGTTGATCGGTTTCTCGTTGTTGCGCCGCCGCCGCGCGGTTTGAAATATCCGCACCACGCGCGGTTCAATCGCGCATCGCAATCGTGTTGATAAAATAGAACAGCCCGGATCGTTTTCGATCCGGGCTGTTGCACTGATGGGGTTACGGCGTCATCAAGCGCAGCGGCATAAGACACGTTCGGGCGGCAGAACAAACGTCACCGTCGTCCCGGCGTTCAGCGCGCTTTCGACACTGAATGTACCGCCGTGCAGTTCGACGAGCTGTTTTGCCAAAGGCAGTCCAAGTCCGGTGCCTTCATATTTGCGGCGGACTTTGCTCTCGACCTGGCCAAAGGGCGTCATGGCTTTGGCGATGTCTTCGGGCGCGATTCCGATCCCGGTGTCGCTGACTGTTATGGCCAGACCGCTGTCGCGCCGAGCGCTCGACACGCGAATTTCCCCGCCTTCGGGCGTGAACTTCACGGCGTTTGAAAGCAGATTGATGAGAACCTGCCGGATACGCCTCTCGTCTGCGCGGATCGCATGCGTGTCGCTATCGAGCGCGACGGATAATTGAATCCCCGATTGCTGCGCCTGCATCTCGACAAGGCTTACGCAAGCCGCGACGCTTGTCGCGAGATCGACGTTGTCGTCCTGCAGCACCAGCTGCCCCGCTTCCAGTTTCGACAGGTTGAGAATGTCGTTTATGAGCGCAAGCAGATGCGTTCCGCTGTTGAAGATGTCGCCAGCATAGTCGGGGTAGCGTTCGCTTGCCGGACCGAATTTCCGGGTCTTGATGATCTCGGAAAAACCGATGATGGCGTTCAAGGGTGTACGCAGTTCGTGGCTCATATTGGCAAGGAATTCAGATTTCGCGCGGCTCGCCGATTCCGCCAATTCTTTTGCGGCGAGCAGTTCCACTTCGACGGCCTCACGGCGGCGCACCTGATGGACGAAGAATCCGCCCACGGCGACGACGAAAACCGAGCGGAGAAAGAATCCCCAAGCTTCGCTCACGGCGCGCGATCGCCAGTCCTTCAGGGCCTCATCCTCGCTCTGCGAGGCGATCGCCACGATTCCGGCCGCCGGACGGTCTACCTCGGCGGAGATTGTGCCGTTGCTGTCGTTCAATACCGGCGTGAGGTCGGCGGTGACTGTTTCGGCGGTGTTTTCTCCGGCTGATACCGTCGCCGCGTTCTCAATTCTTCGCAGAGAGAAACGGACGCCGGGGACATTCAGCGCGCGGCGAAACGCCTCCAATTCCTCATTGCCTCGCCCGGCTAAGTTGGACAGAGGAGAACCCGCTTTGTCTGTCGGGACCGCAACGCCGAGACGCATCAAGCTTGTGGCATGCTCGCCATAGGCGGCGGCCAATGAGGCGAGGTGGTGCTCAGTCCGGGCCACTTGCTCGGAACGCTCTGTCATCGTCAGCCAGGCATAGGCGCCCCAGGGCAGGATAAAGGCTGCCACGAACACAATGGTTATGCGGGTGCTGAGCTTTGATGTGCGGATTTTCAAGAACCAGCCGCGCGACATGTCGAACGCCATCAATGTCCTAGTCCGATACTCGTTCGCCAGTGCCGTCACGAAAGTTCGGTCGGCAACCTGTAATAGCCATCCGGGGCTAATAGCAGATTAAGATCAGAGGCTTGGCTTCTCGTCAGGCCGCGCTTACGAACCCCCTTATAATGGGTTAAACGAAGTCCGCATGACCCCTGCCGCGCGAATCCAGGCTGCCATTGAAATCCTCGACGCGCTGAACGCGACTGCCATGCCGGCCGACCGGCTGCTGCGCGATTGGTTCCGCGCGCGCCACTTTATGGGCTCCAAGGATCGGGCCGCGGTGGCGGAGCGCGTTTACGACGTGTTGCGACATCGTGGGTCGGCGGCCTGGCGCATGGGCCGCGAGGACACACGTTCGCTCGTTATCGGAACCCTGCTTAAAGAAGGCCACGGGGCGGACGAGGTCGGCAAATTGTTCGCCAGTGGGGGCTACGGACCGGCTCCTCTGACCGATGAGGAATTGCAAAGCATTGCAACACCACCCGCCGATCCGCCGCCACGGCATGTGCCGGGAGAGTATCCCGAATGGCTCGAACCGGAACTAATCCACGCGTTCGGGGACAGGCTGCTCGATGAAATGGGTGCGATGCTCGCGCGCGCGCCCGTGGATTTGCGCGTCAACAGTTTGCGGGCCACGCGTCCTGATATGCTGGTCGGCTTGCGTTCGCTCGACATCGCCTGCGAAGCCATGCCATTTGCGCCGCATGGAATTCGCATCCCTTCGGGCGAAGGGCTGGGCGCGCTCCAGCACACGCAATTCTTTCAGACGGGTGCGTTCGAATTTCAGGATGAATCGTCCCAAATCGCCGCTCTGCTGTGCGACGCAAAGCCGGGCAGCCGCGTGCTCGATCTGGCAGCTGGCGCGGGCGGCAAATCGCTGGCCCTTGCGGCCATCATGCAGAACCAAGGCGAAATCCTGGCCTTCGACACGGATGCCACGCGGCTGAAGCAGCTCGGTCCGCGGGCGCGGCGCGCCGGCGCCACCATTATTACCGCGACGGACAAGCGCGGCGGGCCGCTCTGGGACAGTGGGAAATTCGATTATGTCCTCGTGGACGCGCCCTGCAGCGGCTCGGGGGCCTGGCGTCGCAATCCTGGCGCCAAATGGCGGCTCACGCCGACCCGCCTCGAAGAGCTGGTAGCTCTTCAAAACTGGTTGATCGACGACGGCGCCCGCCACGTCAAATCAGGCGGACGGCTGATTTACGCAACCTGCTCCGTGCTCCCCCGCGAGAACCAAGCCGTGATCACGGCGTTTCTCGCCCGCAATTCCGGCTTTCGGGTGCTTGCCGCGGCCGATATCTGGCGCTCCGTCACGGCCTCGGTCCCGCCACCGGGCATGGAGGACTATTTTAACGCAACACCCCACAAGACTGGCACGGACGGCTTCTTTGCCTGTATCATGACGAAGGTTTAGAGGGGGCTATAGCCCAAACGCGTGCCTGAAAGGGTCATATATGTATCGGAGCCTGTTAGCGTTTGTCTTTGCCGCTGGCGTGATGAGCTCGGCTGCCGGGGCCGCTGAGAAGCCGGCCGCGGGTTCCGACAATGGCGATGCCAATGAAATGGCGCTGGAGGAGCCCCAATTCCTGAAGGCAGCCGAGCAGGCAGCCAAGGACGGCGATGCGGACGGCGCAGTGCAACTCTATCAATCCGCGCTGATCTATGCGCCGGGCGATCCCGTACCCTATGAGCGCCTGGCGGAGTTTTACGTCCACAACGCCCAGCCCGAATTGGCGCTGCGCTATTTTTCGCTCGCGCTGGACGCGCAGCCCGCTTATGCGCCGGCCCTGCGGGGGCTGGCCCTCCTCGATATTGCGGCGGGAAACCGCGCGGGCGCTCAGGCACAGCATGAAATTCTAATACATTCCTGTGGCGCGAAGTGCCCGGAAACGGCGCAAGTCGAAAAAGCGTTGAACACCGCGAACTCGCCATAGACAGACCTGCTCTGCCTCACTAGTTTCCGGCCATGCCTCCGGTTCTTGTCATCGATTTCGGCTCGCAGGTAACGCAGCTGATCGTGCGGCGCGTGCGCGAAAGCGGCGTCTATTGCGAAGTCGTGCCGTTCAACAAGGTCGAAGCCGCGCTGGAGCAAGGCACGCCGCGGGCCATCATCTTGTCCGGCGGCCCGGCAAGCGTGTGCGATGCCGGGTCCCCCCGCGCGCCGGAAAAGGTGTTCACGCTCGGCGTGCCTGTGCTCGGGATTTGTTACGGCCAGCAGACCATGGTGACGCAGCTCGGCGGCCGGGTGGAGAGTTCCCACAATCAACGCGAATTCGGACGCGCCGAAATCGAGATATCGGGCCGGTCTCCCCTGTTGGACGGCGTCTGGCCGCTCGGAAGCCGCGATGTCGTATGGATGAGTCACGGCGACCGGGTGATCCAACTACCGCCCGGCTTTCAGGTCCTTGCGCAAAGCGAAAATGCGCCGTTTGCGGTCATCGCGGACGAGGCGCGCCGCTTCTATGGCGTGATGTTCCATCCCGAAGTCGTGCACACGCCCAAGGGCGGTGCGCTGTTGCGCAATTTCACGCAAATGGTCGCCGGCATTCCGGCCGATTGGAACATGAAGGCCTTCCGCGCCGAAGCGGTGCGCCGCATTCGCGAGCAGGTGGGCAAGGGCCGCGTGATTTGCGGTCTTTCCGGCGGTGTCGATTCATCGGTCGCCGCACTTCTCATTCATGAGGCGGTGGGCGATCAGCTGACTTGCATCTTTGTCGATACGGGGCTGATGCGCAGTGGCGAAGCCGAAGAGGTGGTGTCGCTGTTCCGCGGCCATTACAACATCCCCCTGGTTCATGTGGACGCGGCCGAGTTGTTCCTGTCGCGGCTCGAAGGCGTGGACGATCCGGAGAAGAAGCGAAAGATCATCGGTGCGGCGTTCATCGATGTTTTCGATGCCGAAGCGAAGAAAGTCGGTCACCCGGAGTTTCTTGCCCAAGGCACGCTCTATCCCGACGTGATCGAAAGTGTGTCGGCGCTTGGTGGCCCGTCGGTGACCATCAAATCGCATCACAATGTCGGCGGTTTGCCGGAGCGCATGCATCTAAAGCTCGTTGAGCCGTTGCGGGATCTCTTCAAGGACGAGGTGCGGGTTTTAGGCCGCGAGCTGGGCCTGCCCGAAAGTTTTGTCGGCCGCCATCCGTTTCCCGGCCCTGGCCTCGCGATCCGCATTCCCGGCGCGATCACGCCGGAGAAGCTCGATATCCTGCGCCGCGCGGATGCGATTTATCTCGACGAAATCCGCAAAGCCGGTCTCTACGACCACATCTGGCAGGCCTTCGCCGTGCTTCTACCGGTGAAGACCGTGGGCGTCATGGGCGACGACCGCACCTATGAATATGTCTGCGGCTTGCGCGCCGTCACATCCTCGGACGGCATGACGGCAGATTCCTATCCGTTCGAGCACGTATTCCTCGCCAACACGGCAACGCGCATCGTCAATGAAGTACGCGGCATCAACCGGGTGGTCTATGACGTGACCAGCAAACCTCCCGGCACCATCGAGTGGGAGTGAGAATTTTTCCCGCGTCCCTGAGCGTGATTCTTGACGGCATTTGCTACGCCCCGAAGCAAGCCCGCATTGGCGCCGCATAGGCTCCTTCTCATCATTGAAGACCGAGCGTGAGGGATCGAACGACAACACGAGACCACCACCCAAGGATTTTTGAGGTGAGCCCTCGCGCTCGAAAACAGGACTACCTTACCGAACCGGCAGCACTCATCCTCAACTTTGGACGGATTTTGACAAATGTCAAAAGCTGTTCCGCTGCGCGTGTGAATGTTGTCTGAAAGGCCTCTGCGGCGAACGCTTACTATAGCGGTGCGGAAGCCTAGCGCCTCGACGCAGAAAGCCTTCATTGGCTGAGTGGTTCACGGGGCCTTTTCGTTAGAGATTTGGCAAAGCTGACGTCAAGCGTTGGATCAATGATGATTGATCGTTCAACACCTCGTCCGAATCAATCCGAAGATGTTGTGTTAGCGCGATCGGATCGCCCCCTAGAGCAACACTACGAATGTGCGCAAAGGCATGACGGTTGCCCAGCACGCCGTCTGCTGGCAGAACTCGCTCGCGCGAAATCACGTATTCGTCAAAAGGAAGAGTTGGTTGAGAGATATCGGCATTTAAGCGAATTGCTGGCCTGGATAGAAGAGGCGGCACGGCTTGTGGCGTGCCTCACTCCGCGACAACACGAAATCATGGATTTCGTACTGTTGGGAGCTCGTAGCAAAAGTATTGCTGCGGCGCTGCGTATCAGTCAGCGCACGGTCGAGCATCATCGCTCGGCCATTATGAAGAAAACGGGTTCGAAGGATCTTCCAGAACTGGCGAGGGTTGGTTTCGCCGCGTCCTTGAATGAGCCAGGGCGCCGCGTATTCAAGGGATAGGTAAGTAGCGGATCAGTCTTTTGCCGCCCACGAACGCGGCAGCGCTTACGCCGGCGGCATCGGGTTAGGCCTCGCGTAGCGTCATTCTACGATGGCGGCGGATGTTCGATCGGCTAAGCCGAGACGGCGGTTGCGGCGACGAACCAACAGGGAAATAGCACACAGGCCCGCGCCAAAAATGCCGATTCCAGCCGGCTCGGCCATGATCACGGGTGGTGCTACGAAGGGTAGCGTGCTGAACACACCGCCAGTGGCCGGCCGCAGGCCGGCATCCGACTGGCTCCAGCTCTGAGTAACGAAGCCAGGTTGCGTGTCGAACAGACTCAACGAATCAGCGAATGTCCCGGCCCACAGGAAATTCAGCGCGCCGTTCGTCGCATCTCGCCGATATGTGCCGCCAGGTGAGATGAAACTGAACCTGTTGCCCGTACCCCAGTTGAACTCCATGGGGCCAATTGCCCCGGTTATTGCCGCGGGAATCACCAGAGAGGTCGATAAATAAGTCAGAAGATCGCCCACCGTACCAGGAAGGGGCGAAAGGGTCCCGGTTAAAGTCAGGAGGACTTGATCCGATCCTTCGAAGACGGACGTAGCGTCCGTCAGCAAGGTGTTGGGGCCAGCCGGATCATAGGTCTGATTGGTTCCGCCACCGTAAGTGAAGGTTGCCGAGAACGGAATGGCGGAAGCCGGCGATAACGACGCCACGCAGGCAAGCAGCCCACCGGTCAATATCCGCGCTGCAGCAAGGCGAAACCATACCGTCATAACCAACTCCCCTTGCAATTAGGGAAGCAGGTTATCTCTTTGGTTTTTTTTCGGCAGACTCGGAAAATACCCAAATATTTTGCGTATGCCCGTCTGCGTACGACTGAGGAATTGCACGGTGCATCTTGCGCGCCGGAGAACGTTCCAATGCGAGGAGGACTTCCGTAGGGATATCTTCTCGATGCCCCTCAGCGCATTCTTAACTGCGCTCTCAGCTGCGCTGCGCGCCTGAGTCTTCCGACATCAATTTTGAATGGAAGCCGCGAACGCCGCCGTCAGGCAGAGCAGTTTCGAGATAGATGGGGATATCGATGTGCAGGTGGGCTGAGATGCCACTCCCGAAAGACTTTGAAAGGGGAGGTTTCTCTCTTTCGAGTGACTAAGCGGTCAGAGAGCGGCGCGCTCGCTTTCCGTGAGCACGCGCGGCACGGCGCGCGGAGCCTTTGTCCGATCATCGAAGAACGGCGTGGGCCGACTCAGCCCGCGCACCCACCAGCCAAGCATTTTTGATGCGCGGCGGGCGAAAACTCCGACAGACGGCGGACCGGCCGCATTCGGCGGGAGCGGGCCGGCGGCGGAGCGCTCGTAGATACTGCAGAGCAGCGGGCCGAGCGCCTCGTCCCTGGAGCGACCATCGGCCTGGTGGTCCATGAAGGAATGAATCATGCCGATGACCGGGAAGCCTGACCAAGCGGGGGCGTTGGCAATCGGTGTCCGGCAGCATTCGGTGTACCAGCGCAAGACCTTGTCGGAGAGGCTGAGACACCGCAGGACGTCCGTGCCTTCTGTGAGCTTCACGCGCGCCGGTGGCATGTGGAAGATGTCCGTTCCGCCTGCGGGGTCGAGCACGTCCGCCCGATCGAGAAAACGCGCGAATGCCTGGCAGTCCTTGCAGTAGCAGACAAAGCGCAAGCCGCTGGATGGGCAGACGTTGCTTGCGACGCCGCGCGTGTGGCCGCACCGGCACCGAAGCGGAAAGTCCAAGGGCATATGTGGCTCACTCAAGCGGATACGTCCGTCCGGTTCGGCCCTGATCAGACCGGCGCAGCCAGCTTAGCGATTCGCGGGCGGCTTTTACGAAGGATACATGGTAAAAAGACGGTCGCGTGGTCGCATCACTGTCGCACGGCCGGCGCTACCGAAGGTCTTCCGAACGGCCGGGAACGACGCTAGGATTCACTGATCCGAGGTTAAGCCATGCCGAAACCGACCGCCCTTGTCATTGCACTGCTGCTTGCGAGCGGCGCCGCTCACGCGGCGGCGTATGACGATGCTTTCGCCGCCTATCGCAAAGGCGACTATGCCCTGGCTCTCAAGCTGATGAAGCCGCTGGCCGAGCAAGGCAACGTCAACGCCCAGTATAATGTGGGCGTCATGTACAACGAGAACCTGGTGAAGCAGGACTATGCCGAAGCGGCCAAATGGTTTCAGAAAGCGGCCGCCCAGGGCAATGTCTTCGCCCAGGTGGATCTCGCGACGCTCTACGAATTCGGCCGTGGTGTGAAGGTCGACTACAAGGAAGCGTTGCGGCTGTTCCGTCTCGCGGCGGAAAAGAAAAATCCCACCGCGGAGTTCAGCATGGGCTCGATGTCCGAGCGCGGTCTCGGCGTGCCGCAGGATTACAAGGAAGCCACCAAATGGTACCGGCTAGCCGCGGAACACGGCAATGCCGATGCGCAATATGATCTGGCGCTGGCCTATGCAACCGGACATGGCGTGCCGCAAGATTCCAAGCAGGCAGTGATTTGGTATCGCAAGGCCGCCGATGCCGGGAATGCCAGCGCTCAACTCAATCTTGGCGCGATGTATTATGCGGGGCAGGGACTACCGAAGGCCCCAAAGGAAGCGCTGAAATATTTCCGCATGGCGGCGCAGGCGAAAAATGGCCGCGCCCAGTTCAATCTCGCGACTCTTTACACCAATGGGGATGACGGCATCGCTCAGGACTTGCCGCGCGCCCTTATCTGGTTCAATGCGGCGGCGGTGACCCTTGGCGGGAATGATTCCAAGATCGCCGAAGAGAACAGCAAGGCCGTTGCCGCCAAAATGACCCGGGAGCAGATACGCGCCGCCCAAGAGATCGCCCGCAAGTGCCAGGCCGGCGACTATAAGGGCTGTGACTAGGCGTACCTTCGGACGGCCGCTTGGCGCGATATCGTACGAAAAATCCTCGGTTCCCCCCTTTTGCTCGGGACCTAACGATCTTAATTTCCGTTAACGGAGGCGGAGTTTTCCCACGGGGGAATCCGATGCTGCGTACGCTTCTAGGCCACCTGATCGAACACGGTACGCTGAAGGTCATCTGGCCGAACGGAAAGATTGATGCCTTTGGTACCGGGGGCCCGCGCGCCACGGTCAAACTCCACGGGTGGTTGACGCCTTGGGTTATCGGCTTCCGGCCTGACCTTGCGTTCGGGGAAGCCTACATGGATGGCCACCTTACCGTGGAAGAGGGCACCATCACCGACGTCCTTGAGATCGTCATTGCGAATTTGGGAATGGGGCGCCTGCCGCAGACCATGTGGCCCATGCGTCAATTTCGCCATGCCTTCCGTTGGATGGCGCAGTTCAATCCGGCGCCGCGTGCGCGCAAGAACGTGGCGCATCATTACGATTTGTCCGGCGCGCTTTACGATCTTTTTCTCGACGCCGACCGCCAATATTCCTGCGCCTATTTCAACGAACCGAAGATGACGCTGGAATCTGCGCAAGACGCCAAGAAGCGGCACATCCGGGGAAAGCTGAAGCTCGACCGGCCTGGACTCTCGGTGCTCGACATCGGTTCGGGCTGGGGCGGGCTCGGCCTCGAGCTCGCACGTGAGGCGGGCGCGAAGGTGCTGGGCATTACGCTCTCGACCGAACAATTGGCCTTATCGAACCAGCGTGCCGCTGCCGCAGGCATTGCCGAACATTGCCGCTTCGAATTCACGGACTACCGTAACGTGCAGGGAGCGTTCGACCGTATCGTTTCAGTCGGTATGTTCGAGCATGTCGGCGTCAATCATTACGACGAATTCTTCCGGAAGCTTCGTGATCTACTGGCGCCGGACGGGGTTGCGCTTTTGCATACGATCGGACGCACCGACGGACCGGGTGCCACCAATGGTTGGATCACGAAATATATTTTCCCGGGCGGCTATACGCCGGCCCTGAGCGAGGTCATGCGCGCTGTCGAGCGCTCCGGGCTTTATGCCACGGATGTGGAGGTCCTGCGCCTGCATTATGCCGAAACGCTGAAGGAATGGCGCCTGCGCTTCTGCAAGAACTGGGCGAAGGCGGCAGCTCTCTATGATGAACGGTTTTGCCGGATGTGGGAATTCTATCTTGCATCGGCGGAAATGACGTTCCGCTACGATCACAACGTCGTATTCCAGATTCAGCTCGCCAAGCGCATGGAAACGCTGCCGATGACACGCGATTATATGAGCGACTCCGAGCGCGCGATGCGGTCCTATGCCGAGCGCCCGCCGCGCACCCATGAAGCGGCCTGATCATCCTCCGCATCGATAACGCACTGCAACATATATTCGCCGCGATTCATTCCTGTGCATGGCGCAATAAACTGCTTGTGTCAGATTCGTAGACACGCCAATTGATTCGCCCCTTGCGCAAGTCATAAGGCCGAAGAGATTCATGGATCAGGAAATCTCACGCCAGCTTCCCTACGATGTCGACATCGAGCAGGCGCTTCTCGGTGCGATCCTGATCGACAATTATTCGCTGGAGCGCGTATCATCGCTGCTCAAGCCCGAACATTTCTATGATCCGCTGCATCAGCGTCTCTATGACGCCATCGAGCGCATGTGGTCGAAGGGCCATGCCGTCACGCCGCTGACGCTGAAGGCGATGATGGAACAGGATGCCGGTCTCGTCGAAGTCGGCGGCCAGGCCTATCTGGTGAGCCTGGCGCGCGCCGCGCCGGCGATGCCCAATGTGCGGGATTATGCCCGCATCCTGGCCGACCTTGCGATGCGGCGCGAGCTGATCCGCATCGGCGAAGACATCGTCAACACCGCGTTTGAAGCGCCGATCGACGTCGCCCCCAAGGAACAGATCGAAGAGGCGGAAAAAGCGCTGTACCGCGTGGCCGAACGCAGCCGTTTCGGCGAAGGTCCGCTCGGCTTCGATGTGGCGTTGAGCCAAGCCGTGCATCAGGCGGAATTGGCGCTGGCGCGCGGCGGACATATTTCCGGCGTCCCGTCCGGGTTCACCGATCTGGATTCGCTTCTGGGCGGCTTGCACGCCTCCGATCTTCTCATCGTGGCGGGACGTCCCGGCATGGGCAAGACCGCGCTTGCCACCAATATGGCCTTCCACGCCGCCCGCCTGTGGGCCAAGGACAAGGCCGATGGCGCCGAGCCCAAGCGCGGCGCGCCGGTCCTGCTGTTCTCGCTGGAAATGGCGGCGTCGCAATTGTCGGCCCGTATTCTTTCCGAGCAGACCGAGATCGAGATGCGCAAGATACGCACCGGCCGGTTTACCGATTCCGAATGGGACCGTTTCGTGCAGACCGCCCAGGTCTTGGGCGATTTGCCGCTTTATATCGACGACACCGGCGGCATCTCGATTGCGCAGATCGCCGCCCGGGCGCGCCGCATGAAGCGTGAGAAGCAGATCGGGCTCATCGTCATCGACTATCTGCAATTGGTGGAACCCTCACGCCGCGCCGAGAACCGGGTGCAGGAAATCTCCGAAGTCACCAAAGGTCTGAAGGCGCTCGCCAAGGAATTGTCGGTGCCGGTGATGGCACTCTCGCAATTGTCGCGCGGCGTCGACAATCGCGACGACAAGCGGCCGATCCTTTCGGATTTGCGTGAATCCGGCTCCATCGAGCAGGACGCGGACGTGGTGATGTTCGTCTATCGCGAGGAATATTACCTGCAGTCGCGCGAACCCGAAGCCGGCACGTCGGAATATGATGATTGGGTGAAGAAGCTGGAGCGCGTGCACAACCGCGCCGAGATCATGGTGGAAAAGCACCGCCACGGCCCGACCAACAAGGTCGAGCTGTTCTTCGACGCGCGCTTCACCCGGTTCTCGAACCTGGCCGCGCAGGAATAGTTACGGCACCAGTACCGCCAGCAGGATCGGCGTTGTCACCGCCGACAGCACGGTGGAAACGATCACCAGACTCGCGACATCTTCGGGATCGTTGTTGTACATCTGCGCGAACAGATAATTGTACACCGCCACCGGCATGGCGCATTGCAGGACGAACGCCACGCGCGCCGCGCCTGTAAATCCGAACACGCTTGCCAGAACAAAGCCTGCCGCCGTCCCCATGCCGATGCGCAAACAAGACAGCGCGGCCGCGCGCGGAAACCCTCGCACTTTAATGCGCGCCAGCGACGTGCCCAGCATCAGCAGCATCAGCGGGATGGTGAGGTTCGAAAGCATCGACAACGTATTGGTTAGCCAGACCGGCAGGGTCACGCCGGCATAGGCGCAAGCGACGCCCAAAATCACTGCCGGAATGATAGGGCTTCGCAGCGCGCGGCCCCATTTGCCCTTGCCCGCCGCGATCACCTGGCCCGCCGTCATATTGGCGATGGAGGTGACCGAGAAAATGATGACGGCATCGTTCAAGCCTTGTTGGCCGGCCGCATAAAGCGCCAGCGGCAGTCCGAGATTGCCCGAATTGGGAAAGGCCAAAGATGGCAGATAGGTCCGCAGCCGGAGGCCCGCGACGGTCAAAACGACGGCGCCTACCGCAAGATAAAATGCAATCGCAATGGCTGTAGCGGTCGCGAGCATCATCAGCCTTTGCGGATCGAATGTCGCCGTCGCCAAATCGGAGAACACCAGTGCCGGCGTGCCGATGGTCGCAACCAGAAATGCGGTCGTCCCGCCGTCCATTGCGCGCCCCGTTTTCGCAAGGGCGAATCCCAGGGCGGCCATCAGGAAGACCGGCAGGATGGCGGGAAGAATCACCGACATGGACGGAGCCTGGGCCCGGCCGCGCACGCCGCACAAGGCCCGATTTGACTAGGCCGGTGTGCTGTCGTTCTCTCGTTGCATGAGCAAATCAGGACCCGAATCGGCGCAAGCGTCCGATCACAGTCTTGCGCACCTGACTGTGCGCCTGGGGTCCGTCGCCGCCAATTACCGCGAGGTGTTGCGCCGCGCGCCCTCGGCCAGCGCCGCACCGGTGGTCAAGGCGAACGCCTATGGCATGGGGTTGGCGCCGGTGACGCATGCACTCAGCAATGCCGGCGCGGATTCGTTTTTTGTCGCCCGGCTGGAGGAGGGGATAGAGGCGCGGGCGCTTCTTCCCCACGCCCGCATCTTCGTATTCGACGGCGTCGCCCCAGGGACCGCGTCGGCGCTGGTTTCGCATCGCCTGACGCCGGTGCTGAATTCGCTCGAAGAAATCACCGAATGGTCGATGCGCGCCAAGGCCGACCGGGTCGAGTTGGATGCAGTCCTTCAGATCGACACGGGGATGAACCGCTCCGGCCTTTCGCATGCGGAGCTTTCGCAATTGGCCTCGCGTGTTCGCGAATCGCTGGTGGGCATCAATCTGGTGCTGATCCTCAGCCATCTGGCCTTGGCTGATGAGCCGGACCGCGAAATGAATTGGGTTCAACTCGCGCGCTTTCGGGCCGCCTTGGCAGCGCTGCCGGCTGCGCCGGCAAGCCTCTCCGCGTCTGCCGGAATCGAGCTGGGCCGCGATTTTCATTTCGATATGGTCCGGCCCGGCCTTGCCATCTATGGCGGCAAGCCTGTGCAAACACGGCCCAACCCTTACCGCACTGTTGCCGTTCTCACCGGGTGCGTCCTGCAGATTCGCCACATCGACGAAGGCGAGACGGTCGGCTATGCGGCGACCTTCACGGCTGCGCGGCCATCCCGGCTGGCGATCGTAGCCACCGGCTATGCCGACGGGCTGATCCGCGCCGGGGCCGCGCGGGGCCGCGCCGCGATAGCGGGGGTCCGCGTGCCCTTCGCCGGACGGATGTCGATGGATCTGCTTGCGCTCGACGCAACGGATGTGCCCTTACCTGTGCTCAATCGCGGGACGGAAGTGGAATTCATGGGCGATACCGTGACATTGGAAGAGGTGGCGGAAGCGGCGGGTACCATCACGCATGAGGTGCTCACCTCGATTTCGCCGCGCGCCCGCCGGATTTATGTGGATGAATAAAATGAACATCTTTGCCACTGTCGGCCGCGTCTTCCTCGCCTTTCTTGCGGTCACGGGACGGCTCGCGGTCTTCATGGGCGAGGCGTTGTCGCATTGTGTGCGGCCGCCGATCTTCTGGGGATTGATCCTGCAGCAGATGCTGCGTATCGGCTATTTCTCGCTTCCCGTGGTAGGGCTGACCGCTTTCTTCACCGGCGCGGTGCTGTGCCTGCAGATTTACGTCGGCGGCAATCGCTATGGCGCGGAATCCTTCGTGCCGCAGATCGTGGTCCTCGGTATCACCCGCGAACTCGGACCGGTGATCGCGGGGCTGATGGTGGCGGGCCGTGTCGCAGCAGCCATAGCCGCGGAGATCGGCACCATGCGCGTCACCGAACAGATCGACGCGCTGACCACGCTTTCCACCAACCCCGTGAAATATCTCGTGACGCCGCGGCTGATCGCGGCGGTGATCAGCATGCCGATCCTGGTCGCCATTGCCGATTCCATCGGCGTGTTCGGCGGTTATATCGTCGCGACCAACAGCCTGAACTTCAACGGCGCGGTCTATTTGAAGAACACCGCAAATTTCGTCACCAATGAGGACGTGGTCTCCGGCCTGACCAAGGCGGCGGTATTCGGTTTCATCATCGCGCTGATGGGTTGCTACAACGGCTTTAATTCCAAAGGCGGCGCGCAAGGCGTCGGCGCGGCAACCACCAATGCTGTCGTGTCGGCATCGATTCTGATCCTTGCCGCGAATTACGTTCTCACCTCCGTTTTCTTTACGCATTGAGGCGGCAATGAGCGTGCCAAAAATCGAACTCAAAGGCGTGAAAAAACGCTTCGGGCCAAAGGTCGTGCTCGATGGCATCGATCTGTCCATCAATGCCGGCGACTCGCTGGTGATCATCGGGGGGTCGGGCAGCGGCAAATCGGTGACCATCAAATGCGTGCTTGGCATTATCCGTCCCGATGCCGGCACGATCACAGTCGACGGCGAGGAGGTGACCCATCTTCACGGCTCCAAGCGCGACGAGTATCTGCGCAAATTCGGCATGCTGTTTCAGGGTGGCGCGCTCTTCGACAGCCTGCCGGTGTGGGAGAACGTCGCCTTCGGGCTGATTCAGGGTCGCGGCGTGCCGCGGGCGCAGGCTAAGGACATCGCCATGGAGAAGCTCGCCAAGGTTGGGCTCGGACCGGAAGTCGCTTCGCTTTCACCGGCGGAATTGTCCGGCGGCATGCAGAAGCGTGTCGGGCTTGCGCGGGCCATCGCTGCCGATCCACAGATCATTTTCTTCGACGAACCCACCACGGGTCTCGACCCCATCATGGCCGACGTCATCAACGATCTGATCGCTTCCACGGTGCGCAATCTTGGGGTGACGGCGCTTTCCATCACCCATGATCTCGTCAGTGCGCGCAAGATTTCGAACCGCATCGCCATGATCTACAAGGGCAAGATCATCTGGGATGGCGCGACCAAGGACATCGACCACAGCGGCAATCCTTATGTGGATCAATTCATCCACGGTTCGGCGCAGGGCCCGATCCAAATGGAAGTGCGTCGCTAGTGGCCCGTCCGCTGGCCTTTGTCTGCCAATCCTGCGGCACGGCGCATCCCAAATGGTCTGGCCGGTGCGACGATTGCGGGGCCTGGAACACGCTGGTGGAGGAACAGGCGGCACCGCCTGCGGGCACAACGGCGCGGCGGGTGGGGAAGGGACGTCCCTTTCAGCTCGAAGGGCTTTCGACCGTTGGCGAAGAACCGGTGCGCCGCCTGACGCGCGTTGCCGAATTCGACCGTGTGGCCGGCGGTGGCTTGGTGCCAGGCTCGGCGCTGCTTTTGGGCGGGGATCCTGGGGTTGGCAAATCGACGCTGGTGCTGCAGGTGCTCGCCGCCTATGCCGGCACAAAAAAATCCGCCGTCTACATTTCCGGCGAAGAGGCGTTGGCGCAGGTGCGTCTGCGCGCTGCGCGCATGGGTTTGGCGAACGCACCGGTGCAACTCGGAGCGGCGACCTGCGTCGAGGATATTCTGGCGACGGTCGCCACCGCATCGCCGCCGGACATTCTCGTCATCGACTCCATCCAGACCGTCTGGACATCGGCGTTGGAAGCCGCGCCCGGCACCATCGCGCAGGTGCGCACCGCGACGCATGATCTCGTGCGCTATGCCAAGGCGTCTGGCGTCGCGGTGATCCTGATCGGCCATGTCACCAAGGACGGCCAGATCGCCGGCCCCAAGGCGGTCGAGCACCTGGTCGATGCGGTGCTTTATTTCGAGGGCGAACGCGGCCACCATTTCCGCATTTTGCGTGCTGTGAAGAATCGCTTTGGTGCGACCGACGAAATCGGCGTGTTCGAGATGACGGGAACGGGCCTCGCGGAGGTGCCCAATCCCTCGGCGCTGTTCTTGGGCGACCGCTCGGGCCTCGCACCCGGCGCTGCCGTGTTCGCCGGTATGGAGGGAACGCGTCCGCTGCTTTCGGAAATCCAGGCCCTGACGGCGCCCTCGGGCTATGGCACGCCCAGGCGTGCCGTCGTTGGCTGGGATACCGGGCGGCTGTCTATGATTCTGGCCGTGCTGGATGCTCGGGCAGGGCTTGGAATATCGGGCCAGGATGTCTATCTGAACGTCGCTGGCGGATTGAAGATCGCCGAGCCGGCGGCCGATCTGGCTGCGGCGGCGGCTCTGATCTCGTCCTTCAGCGGCCGGGCTCTGCCGAAGGATAGCGTGGTTTTCGGCGAGATTGCGCTTTCGGGCGATGTGCGGCCGACGCCCCATGCCGAGGCACGGCTGAAAGAGGCGGCGAAGCTCGGGTTCAAACGTGCCTTTGTGCCGGCTGGCACCAAAGCGGGAGTTGCATCGCTTGCGCTGGAAATGGTCAACGATGTCGCCGACCTGGTGCGGCTTGTGGGCGACCCGCAAGCCTAGCCGCCGCGAATCGCCAAAAGTGGTAGACTAGTGTGATTGGAGCAGCGAATCATCATGAGTCAGCTGTCCTTAACCGCTATCGACATCGTGGTCATTGTCGTGGTCC
>DATLVC010000170.1:0-2399 GCA_035577685.1 Micropepsaceae bacterium
CCCCGAGACGCTGACCTATGAATTGTTCCTGGACGAGCAGGGGCAGAAGATTTCCAAGTCGAAGGGCAACGGGCTTTCGGTCGACGAATGGCTCGCCTATGGGCCGGAGGAAAGTCTGGCGCTGTTCATGTTCCAGAAGCCGCGCGCGGCGAAGCGGCTTTATTTCGATGCTATCCCGCGGGCGGTGGACGATTACCTTGCCTTTCTTGCACAATATCATCGGGCCGGGAACGAGCCCGCAGCGGCGCTGGAAAATCCCGCCTGGTTCATCGAAGCCGGTCAGCCTGCGAACGAAGATTATCCCGTCAGCTTTGCGCTGCTTTTGAATCTGGTGAGCGCCTCGGGCACCCATGACCGCGACGTGCTGTGGGGATTCATTCGCGCCTATGCGCCCAAGGCGGGCCCCGCGACGCATCCTGGGCTGGACCGGCTCGTGACCTATGCGCTCAAATATTATGAGGATTTCGTGCGGCCCCAGAAGCGCTATCGTGCCGCGACAGGCAAGGAACGCGAGGCGCTTTCGGCGCTTGCCGACGCGTTGGAGAACATGGCCGAAGAACGAAACCCGGAAGCGGTACAGAGTGTTGTCTATGAAATAGGCAAGACCCACGGGTTCGAGCCTTTGCGCGATTGGTTCAAGGCTATCTATGAGGTGGCCTTGGGACAGGAGCAGGGGCCGCGTTTTGGCTCATTCGCGGCTTTGTTCGGATGTGCGCAGACGGCGGTGCTGATACGCACGGCGTTGGCAGACGCCTTTCTGCCCGCCACAGGTTAGAGGTAACGGTGCGGCGCTTTGGTGCAGCGTGTTTGATTTCGGGCCTGTTGTGCTCGCCCGCGCTGAGCGCTGAAACAACACCGTTCGATCTTTATAGTGCAGGCAAATATGAGGAGGCGATTGCCGCGGGCGAAGCCGCCAAGACGGCTATCGGTCTGGCAACTGCGGCGCGCGCGGCTTTCGCCGAGGCCAATTTAAGCGATACCCCGTGTCTTGCCTGTTTGCAGCGGGTCGAATCTTTGGCGCGCCGGTCGATTGCGCTCGACCCGATGCAGCCTGACGCGTTCGTCTATTTGGCGGCTGCGGTCGGCTATGAGGCGCGCATCGTCGGAAACCTGCGGGCGCAGTTCAACCATATTCCGGAGACTGCGAAGGAGGCGATCGATCACGCGCTCGCGGTTGCGCCGAATAATGATTGGGCGCTGGCAGCCGCAGGCGCCTGGAACATCGAAGTGGTGCGCAATGGCGGCAGCGTGCTGGCGCGCGCCGTTTACGGCGCGCGGGTGGAAACGGGGATCGACTATTTCAAACGCGCGTTTGCAGCGGAGCCGAAAAACCTCGTGATCCTCTTTCAATATGCTCTGTCGCTGTCGGGCTACAATTTCGGCCCCTATGGGAAAGAGGCGAGCGACGCGCTTACCGCGGTGGCGACGCTTGAACCGCGCACCGCCTATGAAGGCGTCATCAAGGAACGCGCGGCGCGGCTTCTGGCGCTGATCAAGGCGAACCGGCGCAGCGAATATCTGGCTCTGGTCAATCACTACCAGGGCTATGAGTGATCCCACATCGGCGATTCAAAAAATAAGCCCGGAACCAAAGGTTCCGGGCTTATGAAGCAAACGCTTCGAGCCGTTAGTGGCGATCCCACCAGCGCTCGTTGCGCCATCCCTGGTCATGATCCTTGCGATCTCGATCATGGCGGACGTCGTAGTAGTGTTCGCCGTAATGGTCGCGGAAATACCGCGCTTCGTTCCGGTTGCGCCATTTGTGCCATTGATGGTCGCGATCCCAATAGCCGTCGCTATATCCGAACGCGGCATTGCCAAGCGTGATGCTGAAGTCGGTCGCGGCCGCCGCCGGACCGGAGGCAGCAACCGGCGCTGTCGCCAAAGCCAAGGCGACAAGGGCGCCCTTGATGAGATGTTTCATTGCCTATTCCCTTTCGTTTCCAGGAAGGTTCCGCTCCTCGGCTTTCGCCGAGATCTCCTGAATAGGAAACGCCGCACGCGTGCTGGCCAGCCATGTCGCCGGCATTAAAATGCTGTCATGGGAAGGGTTATTGGCTTGCCCAGATGATGCGGTGGATGAACGCGATTTCGGTCGTCTCCAGCACTCGGTCCTCGAATTGCGGGTTGAAGGATTCGAGCTCGACTCGGCGCATGGTGATGCGATGGAGCAGCTTGGCCATCACTTCGCCCTCAATTGTCTTGACCACCACCCGGTCGCCGCGACGCGTATTGGCCTGCGGCGAAACGATAATGCGATCGCCGTCGCGATAGACGGGCAGCATGGATTCACCATTGATCTCGAGCGCATAGGCATGCGGGTCGCCAAGCTCGGGGAAGGCGATTTCCTCCCAGCCCGCGCCGGCCGGAAAGCCCGCATCGTCGAAGAACCCGGCGTT
>DATLVC010000171.1:0-8832 GCA_035577685.1 Micropepsaceae bacterium
TCCCCGCGCTTGGCCCCGATGAAGGTCAGCAATTCGGCCGGATGGCGCGCGGCATCGCGATCCTTGTCGGCTTGCGGGCGGCTGGCATCGGCGATGGAGGCCGAGATTTCGGCTGGCACGGCTTGCGCCGCAAATGACGGCGCGGCAGAGGCCAGCAAGGCCGCCGCGGCTGCGGCAATAACAATAGAGCTCCTCATGCGATTTTCTCCCTGATTTGTGGCCGCACCATATCAGGAGCCTTAATTCTCCACCAAGCATCTTGTGCTTTTTTGGCGAAAGGTCCCGGCCCGTCGAGGGTCACATCTTCGTGGCGGGCGCAATCCTGCCAAATCGCTGCAGCCGTTGCGCTTTTGTGACAGGGCTCGGATCAGGCCGCTACCGGCATCGCAGTGCGCTGAGGAATTTCGATGGTTACGGTCGTGCCCACCATTTCCTCGCTCTCGATGCGCACCATGCCCTCGTGCTTTTCCGCAAGCGCCCGCACCAGGGCGAGGCCCAGCCCCGTCCCGGTATGCAGAATGCCGGCCTGGTTGCGCACCTGCACGAAGGGGTTTCCCAGGCGAGGCAAATCGGCTTTCGCGATCCCCACCCCATTGTCTTCGACCGCGATTCGCACAAGCGAATCCTGAATGCCCGCGCGGATGCAGACCCGTCCCCCCGGCAAGGTGAATTTCACCGCGTTGGAAACCAGATTGAGCAAGATCTGGCTCATCGCCCGGCGGTCGGCGAACAACGGAAACGGACCATCGGAAATCTCGGTCACCAGTTCGACATTCGCAGTGGCGGCGCGCTGGCGCATCAGGTCGACGCATTCGCCGATGACGGTCTTGAGATCGATCAGCTCGGGATACAATTCCCATTTGCCGGCCTCGATCTTGGACATGTCCAGAACGTCGTTGATCAATCCGAGCAGATGCGAACCGGCGCTATGGATCAGCCGCGAATATTCGCGATAGCGATTGTGCCCCAGCGTCCCGAACATCTGTTCGCGCATGATCTCGGAAAACCCGATGATGGCGTTGAGCGGGGTCCTGAGCTCGTGGCTCATATTGGCGAGGAATTCCGACTTGGCCTGGTTCGCCGCCGTGGCCTGCTCCTGGGCGGCCTTGGATTGGATATTGGCCTCGCGCAAGCTCGCGATGAGTTTCTCGTGTTCCAGTTCCAGGCGCTTGCCCTTTTCGAACCGGCCATTAATGCCGCGCACCTGGTTTGCAACCAGGATCGCGTAAATGGCGCCCATGGGCAACAGACTGAGTCGGCCCGTGAAACCGTTCAGAAACATGATCAAGAGAAGCGAAAATGACATCACGGCCATGGACCCCGTCGCGGCCGCAGCGTGCATTGCGAACATCGTGCTCAGGGAGCCGAGCGTGCAGGCAAGGATGAGGACGACGAACAAGCGGTTGGCAGTGATGTGCGGATTGTACATGGCGATGATCAGGGCGCACCACACGCCGGCGAGAATCAACGCCATCGGTGCAATTGTCCGAGCGCGGCGCTTGGCACGCTCCACGATGTCGCTGCCCGGCATATTTTGATGCGCCAGGACATATTCGTTGATCAGGCAGTTAAGGACGAGAACGCCGAAGCAGGCAGCAATCGGCGCGAGCGCGATGCCATAGGCATGGACGGTGAACATGATGGTCGCGCCGGCCAAGGGAAGGGCCCAGTCCAAGCGCCGGATGCTGGCTTGCACGAAATCGAGTTGAGCACACACAATCGCGGCGTCGTCCGCCGTCTCAGGATTGAGCGAACGGCCAATTGCCGCCGGAAAACGGCGGGCCCCGTTCAAGAAACCCTTCAACGCTTGCAAGGCGTTCGGCATGAACATGTCGCGATTCCCCCAAGGCAGGATTGCCCGGCAACGGTTAAGCTATGTTTAATGCTTCGTTTAATGCGGGCGGGCTTTGCGAATGCGGATGAGAACCAGGATCGATACCGTCAAAAGGGCGTCAGCAGAGCCGGTGGCGAAGCGCCAAAGCATTGTCCCAATAGGATTAAAATGTAAAAACCTGCTCCACGTAGCTATAAAACATGGGAGGTGGGGCAAATGAGTGTATCGGCCCCGGAAACGATGCGCGCCGAGGTGGCCGGCGTCAGCGTCGAACGATCGGAGCGCGGCAAAGGCCGGCCGCTCCTTTTCTTGCATCCCGGCCACCCTTCGGGGCGCGTGGACCCCGCCGCACCGGTTCTGGAACTGCTCGCGGAAAACCGGCGCGTGATTGCGCCCACCCATCCTGGCTTCGGCATGGACGCGGCTCCGCCAAAGCTCACCACAATCGACGACCTCGCCTATCTCTATCTGGACCTGATGGAAGCGCTGGACCTGCGCGGCTGCGTTCTGGTGGGCGTCGGCTTGGGGGGCTGGATTGCGGCCGAAATGGCGGTGAAGAATTGCGAGCGCCTGTCGCATCTGGTGCTGGCCAATGCCGTCGGCATCAAGGTCGGCAATCGCGAGACCCGCGATATCGCGGACATCTATGCCGTCACCGACAAGCAGCTTGCCGAACTTGTCTATGCCGACCCGGCCCGCATGGTGCGCGATTCCAAGACGCTGCCTCAGAACGACCTCGTCATGATGGCGCGTTCGCGCGAGGCGACAGGCCGCTATGGCTGGACGCCCTATCTGCACAATCCGAAACTGAAAGGCCGTCTGCACCGCGTTCATATTCCCACGCTGGTGCTGTGGGGCGAAGCGGACCGCGTGGTGACGCCCGATTACGGCCGCGCCTATGCCGATGCCATCCCGGGCGCACGCTTCGCCACCATCGGCGGGGCGGGCCATTTCCCGCATCTTGAACAGCCTGAGACCTTCGCAAGCCGCGTCCTGGAATTCGTCGAGGAGACCCATCGATGAGAGTCTTCCAATTTACCGAACAGCCTTATCCGGACGTCTGGAACGACCATAATGGTTCGTTGCGCGTCAATTTGCCGAACCGCAAGCTCGATCCCAAGCGCGCGGCCGATCTGTTCCACCGCTATTACGACGAATGGCAGCTGGCCGATGAGCTCGGTCTCGACATCATGCTCAACGAGCACCATTCGACGGCCACCTGCATGAGCGCGGCCTGCGTGATCGGGCTTTCGGTGCTCGCGCGCATCACCAAGCGGGCGCGTCTGTTAGTGCTGGGCTATCCGATCGCAAACCGGCCCGATCCTTTGCGTGCGGCTGAGGAACTCGCCACCATCGACGTGATCTCGCGCGGACGGCTGGAGATGGGTTTCGTGCGCGGGGTGCCGCAGGAAGTGGCCATCGCCAATCTCAATCCGGTGTTCCAGTCGGACCGTTTCTGGGAGGCGCATGATTTCATCATGAAGGCGCTCACCAGCCATGACGAGCCGTTCAATTGGGAAAGCGAAAACTTCCACTATCGCCATGTGAACATCTGGCCGCGGCCCTATCAGCAGCCGCATCCGCCGGTGTGGAGCACCACGGGCAGCACGCAAACCGCAAAGAAACTCGGCGGCTATGGTTACATCATGGCGACTCTCGGCACCGGCTACGACACGCGCCGGCTGTACGATGCGTACCGGCAAGGCTACGCCGAAAAGCGCGGAACGGCGGCGGGCGCTGACCGCTTCGCCTATCTCGGCCTTGTCGCGGTCGGGCGGACCGAAGCCGAAGCGCGCCGGCGCGGTGAGCTGATCGCAACCTATCCGCGGTCTTCGTCCATCGTCTTTGCGCCGTTCCGCAATCCGCCGGGCTATCTCTCCATTGACGATAATGTCCGTATACTGAAGGGTGAGGGCAAGCCCCGCAGCTTCACCAAGGATGGGCGCATAGTGGAAATGGCCAAGGGCAGCGTGCAGGACCTGATTGATGCCGGCGTGATGTTCTGCGGCACGCCGGACCAGGTCTATGACCAGATTGCCGATTTCGTGGAGCATTGTGGCGGCATGGGCAATCTTTTGATGATGGGCCATGCCGGGCCGATGAGCCATGAGGACACGGTGGAGAACCTCACCCTTTTCGCGCAGGAGGTTTATCCGCGTCTGAAAAGCCTGCGTCAGCCCGAAGCCGCGGCCGTCGCCGCGCAATAATTCATGAAACGCTGCATTCTTGCGACGTCGCTCGGACTGGCCGCCTGCGTGGCCGCGCCCCAAACCGATTCGCGCGCCGCAATCGACATCGCGGCCAACGCTTGCGTGGACACGTTCGGGCCGCAGCTGGATTTCGACGCAAGGAATTGGCATATCGGTGTAATCGACACCGATTGGGTGGCGTGGACCGGAACGGAAGACCGGTCCGACTGCGACTATATCGTACAGATTTCAATGGCGGACCGTTCGGTGGGCCTGGGATGCCTGATATGTTTCCCGGACGCGCCTTAATCGTTGCGGAGCCCGATCCATGATGGGGGGAATGCACGGAATCGAAAGCAAGTTCATGGCCGTCGAGGGCATGCAGACGCATTATCTCGAAGGCGGGCGCGGCGATTATGTGGTGCTGCTGCATTCGGGCGAGTTCGGCGGCTGCGCGGAACTGTCGTGGGAATTCACCCTGCCCGCGCTGGCCGAACATTTCCATGTCATCGCGCCCGATTGGCTTGGCTTCGGCCAAAGCGCGAAACTCTTCAGCTTCGACGACATGCGCGCACTGCGCGTGCATCATATTGCGGAGCTGTTGAAGGAACTCGACATCGAACGCGCGCATTTCATCGGCAATTCCATGGGCGGGGGCATGCTGGCGAGCGTAGCGGCCATGGATCGGCCGGTCTGGCCGATCGAGAAGATGATCCTCGCCAGCGCGGGCGGCTTCGCGCCGGTGAACGAGGCGCGGAAGATCCTGAATTCCTATGATGGCACGCGCGAGCACATGAAGCGCATCCTGGAAACGACGCTGACGCATTCGCCTCTGCGCAGCGACGAGGCCTATCTGGATAAGCGCTATCGGCTGTCGCTGGTGCCGGGATCGTGGGAATGCACCGCGGCCGCGCGGTTCCGGCGGCCGGGCGTGACGGCGCGCGAAAAGGAAGTGATCGACTATCGCAACATCAAGCGGCCCACCCTTATCGTCGCGGGCGCCAAGGACCCCTTACGCGAGCCGGGCTATGCGCAAGGGCTGCAACAGGAAATCGCCGGTTCCGAACTGATGGTATTTCCGGAAGCCGGGCATTTCCCGCATATCGATCTGCCGGAGCGGTTCAACAAAGCCGCCATCGAATTCCTGTCGCGCTGAGAATCAGCCGCGGCTTCCCGGGCAAAGTTCGAGCGCCACATCCGGCCAGCCTGCCGCGGGCGCATTGAGCGCTGAAATGTTCAGCTTACCGCTGTCGTCCGGCGCGAACACCATGATCGCCTGATCGGTCATCGGATTGATGAACTGCCCTTCGCGCGAGCCGTTGACAATCACCTGGCCCGCAATCGTGATCCCCGCATTGACCACCGTACCCGCGAGCGCTTCTTCGCCGCGCTTGGTTTTCAGCCGCATGCCGGATTTGAAATAGGCTTGTTGGCAGCTTCCCCCGGCTATATGCCAGGTGCCGATCATCTGTGCGGCCACCTTGTCCGGCTCATCCGCCACACCGCCAGGGCCGATGGGCGATTTCACGTCCTCGGGTACGCCCAGCGCCGTGCGGGTGCGGATGCGCACGCCGCTATCGTCGAGAATCTGCAAGGACGCCTGGAACACGGCCGGCGGCGGCACATTCAGCGGCGTCTCGGCCACGGTGATGTAGAGACGATTGTTCGCGGCCATCAGGACTTCCGCGAGCAGCCGGGTGGATGCGGTCTCGATCGTCAGCCGCCGGGTCAGGTGCAGATCGATATTGTTGAGCCCATCATATTTCACCGTGCCCTTGGCCCGGATCGCATTCCGGGCCTGTTCGACAGCGGTGGTGAGTTCGTCCTTCGCGTTGGAATAGTCGACCACGGTCACCGTATATTTCCCCGCCAGGCGCGAGCCCGGAGGCGCAATCGCCGTGAACACGTTTGCCGTCAGATTGGTGCCCTTGGCGGTCTTGTAGGGCGCCTGGGTCACGGTCGGCTCGCCCGGCAGATTGACGCTGAAGAAATTCTCGCGGTTGGCATAGATGTCCCATGCCTGCGCGCTGGCCGCGCTGGAGAAGAACAGAACCGCAATGGCAGGAATAAGCCCGACGAAGCGCATGGTATTGACCCTCGATGTCCAAAACCGGCCGGACATTGCCATAAAACGCCCGGCCAATGCACCTGTCCCCGATGGTGGCCCTTGCGCAAATTCCGGGCTAGGCTTTGGAAAACCAGGACGAAGTCCGGACGACCCCTCGGGAGAGAACTTCAGGTGGCCGATATCCTCGACACCGATACTGTTGTTAACGAAAGCCGCATCGGCGGGCTGCAGATCATGGTTGGCGTGCTGGGCGCGCTCATTCTGTTCGTCGACGGGTTTAACACCCAGGTCATCGGCTATATCGCCCCGCAGATCGCCAAGAACTGGAACATCCCCCGCGATGTGCTGGGCTGGATATTGGCCGCCGACAAGGTCGGCCTTCTGATCGGCTATCTGTTCGTGGCGCCGCTGTCCGGCTATTTCGGCCATAAGAAGGTTTCCATCGGCTGCATTGTGCTGTTCGGGCTGCTTGCCTGGATGACCACAATCTCGGGCGACACGTTCGAGTTGTTCGCCTTGCGCTTGCTCACCGGCATCGGGCTCGGCGGCGCACTGCCCTCCGGCGTGGCGCTGACCGGGGAATATTTCCCCAAGCACCGGCGTTCGACCGCGATCACCTTCATCTATTGCGGGCTCTCTTTCGGCCAGCTCTCGGCGGGCGAAGTGTCGAACGCGGTGCTCGGACCGTTCGGCTGGCAGGCGGCGCTTTGGGTGGGCGGCGGCCTGGCGCTGCTGCTGGCGATCACCCTAGCGGCGCTGCTGCCCGAATCGCTGGAATATCTCGTCAACCGCGGCGGCAAATCCGAAACCGCGAGCCGCATCCTCGCCCGCATCGACCCGGCCCGCGCCATCCCGTCCGGCACGCGCCTCGTCGCCGGCGAGCGCCACGGCGCCTCGCTGACCATCTGGCAATTGCTGCCGCAATTGTTCCAGAAAGGGCGCAGCTTCGGCACGCTGGTGATCTGGCTCGCGCTCGGCATGAACCTCACCGTCAACACCTCGTTGCAGGTGTGGCTGACCAAGATCCTGGTCGATGCCGGTTTCGGCCAGCACATCGCCATCATCGCGACCGAGGCCTCCTTTGCCGCAGGCATTGTCGGGGCCTTCATCATCGGGCCGCTGATGGACCGCTATGGACCCTACCGCGTGATCACGGCGCTGTTCGTGGTGGGCGCGGCGTTCAGCCTGTTTCTCGGGCTGGCGCTGTCCTGGACCGCGGCGGCCTTGATTGGGGCATGCTCATTCGGTTCGGGCTTCTGCACCAGTGGCGTGCAGAAGGGCGGCAACGCGCTCTGCGTTTTCTTCTATCCGACCGCATTGCGCGCGACGGGGCTGGGCTGGGGTCTCGGCATCGGGCGCATCGGCGCCATTCTGGGCCCGCTGGCGGTGGGCTATCTTTTGACGTCCGGCTGGTCCTCGGGCGCGGTCTTCGCCGCTCTCTCCGTGCCCATGCTGGTGGGCGCCAGCGCCATTCTCGCCATGCGCCGGACCTATGGCGAGGCGCAAAACGCGAATGCGCGCGCGCCCGAGCACGCGCCCGAAATCGCGCCGACAAAGGCATAGAGGAACCCATGGAACGTGCGGGCGCGGTCGATACCGATGCGCTGATCAATGCGAGCCCCATCGGACGCACACAAATGCTCGTGGGCATTCTGGGCGGCTGCGCCTTGCTGGTCGAAGGCTTCGACACCTCCGTCATCGGCTATATCGCGCCGCAACTGACGCGGCTCTGGCATGTGCCGCCGAGCACGCTCGGCACCATCCTGACCGCCGATATGGTTGGTCTTCTCCTCGGCTATCTGTTCGTCGCACCCTTCTCTGCGCAATTGGGCCACAAGCGCATGGTCGTGGCGTGCACGGCGGCGTTCGGTGCGCTCACCTTCCTGACCATCACATCCACCAATGTTCCCATACTGATCGGGTTTCGCTTCCTGACCGGCATCGGCGTCGGCGGTGCCATGCCGAGCGCGGTCGCGCTGACCGGCGAATATTTCCCGGAGCGCGTGCGCTCCTCCTCGATCACGCTCATCTATATCGGTTTCTCGCTCGGCCAGATTGGCGCCGGCGTGGTGGCGAATCTTCTGCTCGATCCGTTGGGATGGCAGGCCGTGCTCGCCTTCGGCGGCATTGGAACTTTTCTGCTATCGGCGCTGTTCTTTTTCGCACTGCCGGAATCGCTCGAATATCTCATCAACCGGGGCAAAGACCCCACGGGCGCCGCGCGCATTCTCGCGCGCGTTTCCCCGGCGCTTTCGATTTCGCCGTCAATGCGGCTGATCGCCGGCGAGCAAGGCGCGCGCAAGGTCACGATCGGCCAATTGCTGGAAGGAGGCCGCGCGCTCGGCACCGGCTTGATCTGGGCCGGCATGTTTATGAACCTGATGATCTATTTCTTCCTGCAGAAATGGCTGACCCAATTGCTGGTGATCGTGGGGCTGCCGCAAGCGACTGCCATCACCGCGACCACAGTGGGATTGGCCGGCGGCATCGTGGCCGCGATCATCATCGGCCCGCTGATGGACCGGTTCGGGCCCTATTCCATCGTGACCGGTCTGTTCGCATTGGCCGCGATTTCGGTGTTCGTCATGGGGCAGGTTCTCGCCGCACCGGCGCCGGCCGTGATTATCGCGGTGTCGCTGTTCGTGGGTTTCTGCCTGTCCGGCGGTCAGAAGGCGAACAACGCCCTTTCGGTCTATTTCTACCCCACGGCGTTGCGCGGAACGGGGCTCGGCTGGTCGCTC
>DATLVC010000172.1:0-4266 GCA_035577685.1 Micropepsaceae bacterium
CTTGCTCTTGAGGTCGGCCGCGGACTTGATGGCGCCCTTCACGACAAGCTGAAACGGCAATTGGTTGGAGATGCCGCCGATGAAGACGACATCCGCCCCCTGCACCGCCGCCGCGGCCGCGGGCGCATAGCCGTTCTGCGCAATCGCCAGTGAGCCGCCAACCACCGCACCCGACAGCGTGGTGCCCCCGTCGATATAGGCGAGCGTGACGTCCAGGCCGTATTTCTTAAAGATACCTTTTTCCACCGCGTAATTCATCGGCGCCGTGGTCATGGAATAGCCGTCATAGCCAACCCGAATCGGAATCAGCTTCTGCTCGACCGGCTGCGCCGCGGCGGCAAACGCGAGACCTGCGAACGCAAATGCTGCGATTGCGGCGCTTAAGATTCGCAAATCACGTCCCTCCCTGTTTTGCCTTATTGTGGCGGCATCACATCGTTTGCGCCAGCAGTCTACGCCAGCAGCGCCTTCATCTTCTCTTGATTCATGCCCTTCATGAGCTGATCCACAAGGGCCGCCAGCGGCACCGGCATTTTCGCGTCCTGTGCCAGCTCAAGCGCCACATCCATGTCCTTTTCGGCCCATTTGCCGGTGCTTTTGCCCCAGCGCGCGAGCGACCAATTGGCGCCGCTCGAATGTTGCAGCGCCGCGATCAGCTTGCCCACATCGGCACCCATCGTTTTAGCGAAGGACAGCACCTCATAATTGGCGACCATGCACGCCCAGAGCAGCATGTTGTTCGCGGTCTTGGTGAGCTGTCCTGTTCCACAGGCCCCCACATGCATGACATTCGCGCCAAACGCGGACAGCACGGGCTTCGCCTTCGCGAAGGCCGCCTCCTCGCCGCCGCAGAAGACGGTGAGCGTGCCATTGTCGGCCGCTTCCTGACCCAGCACCACGGGCGTGTCGAGCAGACCGATGCCGCGCTTGGCGCAGGCCGCTTCCAGTTCGCGCGCTGTTTCGGGCGAGGTGGAGCTGGCGACGCAGATGACAGCGCCCTTCGCCAGCCGGTCCAGCAGACCCGAACGCAGTACGACATCTTCGACCTGCGTATCGGTCGCCACCATCACGATGACCACTTCGGCATTGGTGCCGACATCGGCGGGGCTGTCGACGACATTGACGCCCGCATCCATGGCGCGCTGTGCCGCCACCGGGGCGATGTCATAGCCTGCAACAGAGAAGCGTTTGTTCACCATGTGCCGCGCCATCTGATAGCCCATGGCACCAAGCCCAATCACGCCGGTATTTTTCACGCTCATAGTTCTCTCTCCAATTCACCTGTCATGGCCCGGCTTGACCGGGCCATCCAGCCCGCCGCGCATCTGCGCGACGAATGAGTTCTTCATCACCTGGATGGCCCGCAGTCGCGGGCCATGACACCATTATTTTCGGTACGTAACTTTGCCGTTGCGTCTTCGTCGATCTGCCAATCGCCGTCCTTCTTTACCACCGCCACGCCATAATCTTTTTCCGCACGCATCTGCGAGACATAGCCTTGCGCGACATCGGCAAGCACTTTTGCGGGCTCGCGTTCGGAGGGATTGCCCAAACCGCCGCCGCCCGGTGTTTCCAGACGAAAAATGTCGCCGGCCTTCAGCGGATAATCGGCATAGCGGGTGGGAAGATGTTTTTCCCCGGCCATTCCGGGATTGATGGTGAGATCGCCGGTACGCCCTGGCCCGCCACCGCCTGCGCCCAGAGGCGGGATCACATGCTTGGACGAGCGGATGGAAAACCGCGCATCGGCAAGATTGATATATTCGCGCAAGATTCCGAGGCCGCCGCGGAATTTTCCGGCGCCACCGGAATCCCGGATCAGTTCGAAACGCTGCACGCGCGTCGGAAATTCGCTCTCGATGATCTCGATGGAGGCGATCTTGGCATTGCTCTGGTTCACCGACGTACCCGACGCACCGTCCTTGGTCGCCCGCCCGCCCGCGCCGCCGCCCACGATCTCATATTGCACATAGGTCTTGCCCGCCGAAGTCGAGCGTCCGCCGATGATGATCGAGCGGCTGCCGCAGCCATCAGCGCGCGCCCGCGCCGGCACCACATGGGACAGCGCCCCGAACAGCGCCTCCACCATGGCATGCACCGTCGCATTGTAGGTGTTGACCGGCGCGGGGAACCGCGGGTTCAGCACGCTGCCCTCGCGCGTCGTCACCGCGAAACTCCGCATGATGCCGCTGTTGATGAAGATGAGCGGATCGACCAGCGAAATCAGCACGTAACCAACGGCCGCCTTCACCAAAGGCGGGCGCACATTGGCGGGGCCTTTGGTCTGATCGGCGGAGCCGGAAAAATCGAAGCTGAGGGTATCGCCCTTCTTCTCCACCACGACATGGATACGCACCGGTCTGTTCAGATCGATTCCATCATCGTCGACGAACCGTTCTCCTTCGAAGCGGCCGTCCACCCATTCGGCGATGGCGGTTTTCATTTTTGCCTCGGCAAGCTCGAGCAGCCGTTGAAAACTCGTGAGCGCATTGTCCTTGCCGAATTTGCCGATCAGCTCGACCATGCGCTGCTCGCCGAGCCGGCTCGCGCCGAGCTGACCGCGGATGTCACCCAGCACCAGTTCCGGCGTACGGCTGTTGGCGGCGATGATGCGCTCGATCTCGACATTGCGAGCGCCGGCGCGGACGTAACGCAAGGCCGGCAGGTGCAGGCCTTCGTTGAAGATCTCCTTGGCCTGGCCCGAGCAAGAGCCTGGCACCGGGCCGCCAATGTCGCTCTTGTGCGCGATGGAACCGCAGAAGCCGATCAGCGCACCTTCGAAAAAGATCGGCGTGATCACCGCCATGTCGGGTGCGTGGGGACTGCCGCCTTCATAGGGATGATTGATGAGATAGGCATCGCCCTCGGCAATGTCGTCGCCATAGGCGCGGATCACGGCTGCGCAACATGCCGGAAACGCGCCCATATGCAGCGGCAGCACCACATGCTGCGCAATGACATCGGCATTCGTATCGAGAATCGCGCAGGAGGCGTCCTGCGATTCGCGCACAATGGTGGAAAAACCGGTGCGGAAGAGCGAATTCTGCATCTCCTGCACAATGCCCGAAAGGCTCGCCTTGATGATTTCCAGATCGACGGCGCCGAGGGTCATGGCACGGCCCCGATCAGAATATTCTTGAATGCATCCACCCGTGCGGGAAGGCCCGGCGGTATCACCATGGTCGCATCGAGCTGATCGACGATGGCAGGGCCTGAGAATCTCACGCCGACATCGAGCCGCTCGCGCTGATAGACCGGACAATCCAGCGTGACGCCGTTGAAGCGTGCCTTTCGCGTTTCGCGCAGCGCGTCTTTGAGCGCACGTCCCTCGGCGCGGTGGCTCGGCAATTCGACCGGCGGCACGCGCCCCACGCCGCGCAACCGGTAGGACACGATCTCCACCGGTTCTTCCGGCGCGGTGTGGCCGAACATCTGCTTGTGCGTTTCGTCGAAGCGCGCGCGCAAACGCGCCATGCTGTCCGAAACAAGCGGATAATCGAGAGGGATCGTGATCTCATAGCCCTGGCCGGCGTAGCGCAGATCGGCGCTGCGTTCGATGAGGATGGACGACGCCGAGAATCCTTCATCGCGCAAATCCCGCTGCGCGTGGCTTTCCATTTCGGTGAAGACCGCACCGATTTCATCAGGCGTCAAACCGCCAAGCCCTGCGATCCTGGAGCGGATGTAATCGTGCTTCACGTCGGACATCAGCAGGCCCATGGCCGAATAGACGCCGGGATAAAGCGGCACCACGACGCCGGCCATGCCAAGCTCGGAAGCGATTTGCGCCGCATGCAGCGGCCCCGCGCCGCCGAATGCCAGCAAATGAAAGTCGCGCAGATCATGCCCGCGCATGGTGGAAATGGCCTTGATCGCTTCCTGCATCTTCACATTGATGATGCGCACGATCCCCTCGGCCGCCTCCGCGATACTCAGCTTCAATTTCTCCCCGACCTCCGTCCGGATTGCGCGTTGCGCCGCCTCCACATCGAGCCGCATCTTGCCGCCGAGGAAATTGTCCGGCGAAAGATAACCCAGCACCAGATTGCAATCGGTGATGGTGGGCGCCGTGCCGCCGCGCCCGTAACAGGCCGGACCCGGCACCGCGCCCGCGCTTTGCGGCCCCACTTCGAGCTGGCCCAAGCGGTCGACGCGCGCCAGCGTGCCGCCGCCCGCGCTCACCGTGTTGATGTCGATCATGGGCAGCGCGATGTCGCGCCCCTCGACACGCCCGCGATTCTGTATGGCGGCCGCGCCATCCTTAAT
>DATLVC010000173.1:0-11183 GCA_035577685.1 Micropepsaceae bacterium
TCGCCAGCGCCACGATGTCGAGTTGGTTGAGCAGGTCGGTGGCATCCAGCCTTTGCTCGGCGAACCAGCCTTGCTCGCGCAAGATCCTTTGCACCGCGACAAGAAAGATGAAGGTCAGCCCGGCGGCGCAAACGTAATTGATGCCGGAAACATCGTCGGGCCCGTTGGGGTTCACATGTGCGAAGGCCGGCGGATTGGTGTCGACGGCATGATGATCGAGCACGATGGTATCAAGACCAGAACCTCGCGCGGCAGCAAGCGCCTCATGGGCGGCAGCGCCGCAATCGACGGTGACGAGAAGGTTCGCCCCCTGCGCCCGAAGCGTGGCGACGGCACGCGGAGACGGACCATACCCTTCCGTCATGCGGTCGGGCACATAAAGCAGCGCTTCGCGCTTGAGGCCTTGAAGAAACCTCAGCAGCAACGCCGCCGAGCAGGCGCCATCGACATCATAATCGCCGAGAATGGCGATCATCTCGTTTTGCTTTATGGCCTCCGCAAAGCGCTCTGCCGCGCGCTCCATATGGGCGAAGCGATAGGGCTCGGGAAACAAGGTCTTCAGACGCGGGTCCAGGAATTCCTGCGCGGTTTCTTTGGTTGCCCCACGCGACGCGAGCATTTGGGCGAGGCTTGCGCTCAGTCCCGTCAACTCCAGCTCGCGGGCGATCTCTTCATCATAAGGCCGCATGCGCCAAGCCCGGCTCGCGAAAGACGACGCGACGCCCAGCGCGAAAGGAGACGCGGTTTCTTGCAGCGCTGCTTGCAGGCGTTCGAAAGCCGGCGCGCGTGCCTCAGCCGGCATTGTCGATGGGGTGGCGCATCTTGATCCAGCGTACCGTCTTCGTCGCGGAGCGCATGACGATCGAGTGCGTGGTCACATAGGTGGCATGCACATGCACGCCTTCGAGCATGGAGCCATCCGTCACGCCGGTCGCAGAAAACACCACATCTCCCGAGGCGAGATCGGTCATCAGATATTTGCGGTTCAGATCGCGAATGCCGAAGCGTTCCGCGCGCATACGTTCGTCGTCATTGCGGAAGACAAGCCGCGTCTGCAACTGGCCGCCAACGCAGCGCAGGGCCGAGGCGGCAAGCACGCCCTCAGGCGCGCCTCCTTGCCCGATATAGATATCGATGCCGGTCGTCTCTGGCTCCGTCGTCGCTATGACGCCTGCGACATCCCCGTCGGCGATGAGTTCCACGGCCGCACCGGCCTTGCGGATGCCGGCGATGATCTTCTCGTGCCGCGGCCGGTCGAGCACCAGCGCCCGGATGCGTTCGGGCTTCACACCCTTGGCCTTGGCGAGCGACATGATGTTGTCGGCCGGCGCGGCATCCAGATCGATGGTCCCGTCGGGGAACCCCGGCCCGATGGCAATCTTGTCCATATAGACGTCGGGCGCGTTCAGCAGCGTCCCGGATTCGGCCATGGCCATGACGGCGATCGAATTGGGCAGCGCCTTGGCGCACAGTGTGGTGCCTTCCAGCGGATCGAGGGCGATATCGACCTTCAACCCGCCGGCGCCGACTTTCTCGCCGATGAACAACATGGGCGCTTCATCACGCTCGCCCTCGCCGATCACCACCGTGCCGTCGATGGGCAGCAGGTTGAATGCCCAGCGCATACCCTCGACAGCCGCCTGGTCTGCCGCGTGTTCGTCGCCGCGTCCGGCAAGCTTGAATGCCCGTATCGCGGCAGCTTCGGTGACACGCACCGCTTCCAGCGCAAGAATGCGGTCCAAAGGTCGGGACATGCGATTCGCTCCTACTAGGCGCCGAGCTTAACGCATTACCCATGACGGGCGCATCACGCTGTTTCCATAGGGATCATGCACGGCAGTTCGAAAATCTTGTCGGAAGCCGCAATTGCCTTCAAGGCACGGACCACTGCGACATGTTGCGCTTCATGGGTAATCATAACGATTGCAACGGGCTCACCGGGGGCGCGGCCACGTTGGATCATGCTTTCGATGGAAACCATTTCGTTGGCCAAATGCCGCGAGATCTCGGCCATGACGCCGGGCACATCCAGCACCTGAAAGCGCAAATAATAGGCACTCGACCGCGCTTCGGCAGGTTCACGCCGGGGCTCGGTTAACTCTGCCGCCGGCCGGCCGAAAGTGGGTCCAAAGGCGCCGCGGGCCACGTCGACGAGATCGGAAATGACGGCGGAAGCAGTCGGACCCTGTCCGGCTCCCCGGCCCTGGAAGAAAAAAGTTCCCGCTTCGCCGGCGTCGGCGGATACGGCATTGAAGCTGGATTCGACGTCCGCAAGCGGCGTGCGCGCCCGCACCATGGCAGGATGGACCAGTTGTTCAATCCCATTGGAGGTGCGCCGCGCCACGCCGAGCAATTTCAGCCGGTAGCCGAACTCGGCGGCAAAGGCGATGTCCGCCGGGCTGACTTTGTCGATGCCGGTCATAGCGACACCAGCGAGATCAGGAACCGTACCGAAGGCAAGACTCGCCAGCAGCGTCAGCTTGTGGGCGGTGTCGCCCCCACCGATGTCGAGAGTGGGGTCGGCTTCGGCATAACCGAGGCGTTGTGCCTCGGCGAGGACTTCGGCAAAGGGCCGGCCCGTAGCCTCCATCTGGGTGAGGATGAAATTGCAAGTGCCGTTGAGAATGCCGCGGACGGCCGAAACCTCGTAGGCGATCAGACCTTCGCGCAGCGCCTTGACGATGGGGATGCCGCCGCAGATCGCCGCTTCGAATTTCAGGGACACGCCGTTCTTCTCGGCAAGAACAGCCAAGCCGGCCCCATGATGAGCGAGCAGCGCTTTGTTAGCGGTGACAACATGCTTCTTGGCGCGCAAGGCGGATTCCACCAGAGCCCGTGCCACACCCTCGTCGCCGCCGATGAGTTCCACTACGACGTCGACATCGGCACGTTCGGCGATAGCCAAAGGATCGCGTTCAAAGGCAGCGCCGGAAAGATCGATACCCCTATTCTTTTTCTTGTCGCGCGCCGAAACCGCGGTGAGCGCAAGCCCCCGCCCCGCTCGCCAAGCAAGCGATTTCCCGCGGGCGTGCAGAACCTTCGCCACGCCGGCGCCGACTGTGCCCAGTCCGGCCAAACCGATTCGAAGATTGCCGCTCACTTGGCCGCTTCCATGGCTCGGGAGTTGCGGCCAACCTCGCCGAGGAACCGCTTCACATTGCGGGCGGCCTGCCGGATGCGCTGTTCGTTTTCCACAAGCGCGATGCGCACATAACCTTCGCCATATTCGCCGAAGCCGATCCCCGGAGACACCGCGACCTTGGCCTCCACCAGCAATTGCTTGGCGAATTGCATGGACCCGGCATGCCGGAAGGATTCCGGAATAGGTGCCCAGGCAAACATCGTGGCCGGTGGGCTTGGAATATCCCAGCCCGCACGCGCCATGCTCTCGACCAGCACGTCCCGGCGCGAGCGGTAGATGGCGCGAATCTCGTCCACGCAATCCTGCGGCCCGTTCAGCGCGGCCGTCGCGGCGACCTGAATCGGCGTGTAGGCCCCGTAATCGAGATAGGATTTGATCCGCGCGAGCGCATTGATGAGCGTGCGGTTGCCAGCCGCGAATCCCATGCGCCAGCCTGGCATGGCATAGGTCTTGGACAGCGATTGAAATTCGATGGCGATGTCCTTGGCCCCTTCCACTTGAAGAATGGAGGGCGGCGGCGCGCTGTCATCGAAATAGGTGTCGGCATAGGCGCAATCGGACAGCACCCAGATGCTGTGCTTCTTGGCCAGCGCGACGATCTCTTTGTAGAAATCGAGGCTGGCCGTTTGCGCGGTCGGATTTGACGGATAATTCACCACAAGGGCCAGCGGCGTCGGTTGGGATTGATGCGCAGCATCCGCCGCCCGGCGCAGGAATTCCTCCGGCGAAGGCGCTGGCACATGCCGGATCGCAGCGCCGGCCAGGATGAAACCAAAGGCGTGGATGGGATAGGCAGGATTCGGCACCAGCACGACATCGCCGGGCGCGGTGATGGCTTGGGCGATATTGGCGAAGCCTTCCTTCGAACCGAGTGTCGCGATCACTTCGGTGTCCGGGTTCAGACCGACCCCGAAACGGCGCTGGTAATAGCCGGCCATGGCGCGGCGCAGGCCCTTGATCCCGCGCGAGGCCGAGTAGCGATTGGAGCGCGGATCACGCGCGGTCTCGATCAGCTTCTCGACAATATGGGTGGGCGTCGGCATGTCGGGATTGCCCATGCCGAAATCGATGATGTCTTCGCCCCGGGCGCGCGCTTCGGCCTTGAGCTTGTTCACCTGCTCAAAGACGTAAGGCGGCAGGCGACTGATACGGTGAAATTCGGTTTGCATCACTAGAACCCTGAATGGGTGGCGGGATCGGGCTGGTCGAAAGGCTGGCGGCGCAGGTCTTCAGCGGCCTGCGCCGTGTTAGCTCGATCCTCGGTCAGGGCTTTGACGGTGCCTTGATTCGTCTCCGTTGCGGTAATCTGAGGGGGGTCGGGGATATCGGCGAGATCCCGATAGACCGGGTTCGCATCTCCCTTTTCGGGTGGCAGGGGCGCGCCGTTGATCTTCGGCAGCCCGCTGCAGGCTGCCAGGACGAGAACCAGCGGCACAAAACCGGTCAGCGGGGCAAAAGATCGCGCCCTACCCCGTTTTTCGCCCTTTTCTGCCTGTCGTCCCACGGCAAACCCTTTCGACTCACCACAAATTTACGCAAATCGCCGAAACAGCGTATACCGCCCCTCTCCTCACGTTCCAACATGGCTGAGGCAAACCCGGATATTTGCCCTTCCGTTCGGACTCGCTGGACCCCATATTTCGCAAGTGCAGCATTATCTCTCTAGCCCCGAATTCGGACCTCCTCATGGCAAAATCTCCCGGTAAGAAGAAAACGCCTGAAGAAAAAGTCGAGATGCCGCCCCCGCCTCCACCTCCCACGCCCGAGGCCGCGGCACCGCAGAACTCTTATCAGCTCACCGATGCATCGGCTTTCGGCCGGAACATGACGCGGGTCGCCGCTCAGAGCCAGCTGCTGCTTTCCGAATTCCTGAAGCGCCAAACTGAGCGTTTTGGCCAGCAACCTCTCGATCCCCTGAATCTTGCGGGCGCCTATTTCTCGCTGCTGAAGCACATGGCAGCCAATCCTGGGCATGTGTTTACCTCTCAGATCGCGCTGTGGCGGGATTATCTCAATCTCATGCAGCGCACGGGCGAGCGGGCCTTGGGCCGCACTGTGGAACCGTTCGCGGTGCCCGCAGCAGGCGACCGCCGCTTCCGCGACAAGGATTGGCAGGAAAACCAGATCTACGACTTCATCAAGCAGTCCTATCTGGTGACAGCGAACTGGCTGCAGAAGACTGTCGCCGGTGTTCAAGGCATGGAAGAAAAAGAACAGGCGCGCGCGAGCTTCTATGCCAAGCAGTTTGTTGATGCCATCGCACCGTCGAATTTCGTACTGACCAATCCCGAAGTGCTGCGCGAGACTTTGCGGACCAATGGCGAGAATCTGGTCAAAGGACTGGACAATCTTCTCTCCGACCTCGAACGCGGCCAGGGCGAATTGTCCATCCGTCAGACCACCGACAATTTCGTGGTTGGCCGCGATGTCGCGACCACACCGGGCAAGGTGGTCTTCCGCAACGAATTGTTCGAGCTGCTGCAATATTCGCCGACGACCGAAAAGGCTTATGAAATACCGCTGCTGATATTCCCGCCCTGGATCAACAAATTCTACATTCTCGATCTGCAGCCCAAGAATTCCTTCGTCAAATGGGCGGTCGAACGCGGCTACACCGTGTTCGTAGTGTCCTGGGTCAATCCCGATCCGTCGCTGGCCGAGCGGGACTTCGAGGATTACATGCGCACCGGGATTTTCGCAGCGCTCGATGCGGTGCAGAAAGCGACCGGCCAGCGCCAGGTCAACGCCATTGGCTATTGCATTGCCGGCACGCTGCTCGCGGCCACCCTCGCCTATATCGCGGCAAGCGGCGAATATCAGGATCGCATCAAATCGGCGACGTTCCTCGCGGCCCAGGTGGATTTTTCGCAAGCCGGCGATCTCCTGGTCTTTGTCGATGATGAGCAATTGGCTGCCATGGAACAGCAGATGCGCGCCGCCGGTGGGGTGCTCGAAGGCTCCAAGATGGCGATGACCTTCAACATGCTGCGCGCGAACGATCTGATCTGGTCGTTCGTGGTGAACAATTACTTGCTTGGCAAGGAACCTGTGCCGTTCGACCTGCTCTATTGGAATTCCGACACCACACGCATGCCGCTGAAATTGCATCTGGCCTATCTCCGCCAATGCTATCGCGACAATGCGCTGGCCAAAGCCCAGATGATCCTTGCCGGCGAGAAATTGAACATCGCCAAGATCAAGACGCCGGCGTTCTTTCAAGCGGCACGGGAAGATCACATCGCGCCCGCGGGATCGGTCTACAAGGGTGCGAAACTGTTCGGCGGTCCGGTCACCTATATGCTGGCGGGCTCAGGTCATATCGCGGGCGTCATCAATCCGCCCGCCGCCGGCAAATATCAGCATTGGACGAATGACGGCCTGCCTGCGACCCTGAAAGAATGGCAAGACGGCGCAGTGGAACATCCCGGCTCCTGGTGGTCCGAATGGGATGCTTGGCTTGCTCCGCGTTCAGGCGAGAAAATCCCCGCGCCCAAACCTGGCGACGGCGAATTGAAGCCGCTTGCCGATGCACCGGGAACCTATGTGCTCGTCAAAGCCGGCACGATGAACAAATCGAAAAAGCCGGGTGAGCGGTAAGAATTATTAGATTTGTCCGCCTATCATGGCCTCGCTTCGGAGGGTTTCATGACAAGGACAATGTTTTGCGGACTTGCTGCGCTGTTGTTGCTCTGCTCGGCGGAGGCCGATGCGGCCGGGAAAGGCAGCGCTTTTCTGGGCGCGCAGATGGCGCCGCTGACAGCGGAGGTCCGCCATGATCTCGACATCAAGATTACCAAAGGCGCGGCTATCGGCGATGTGATCCCAGGCAGTCCGGCTGCATTTGCGGGATTGCAAGGCGACGATGTGATTGTCGGCATCGACAAGCAGCAGGTCACCTCGCCGCAGGACGTCATTGCCCTTGTGGAAAGTCACATGCCCGGCGATCGCATCGCCGTGCAATATCTCGATTCCAAGAACGGTCACCGCACCAACACGGTGACTGTGACGTTGGGCACACGCCCGAACGGATTCAAAACGGATGCGCAGCCGGGCCCGCAACCCGTGCCGCTCCCGAGGAGCGCACCCGCCGCGGGCAATCTCACGCAGCTCACGCCAGTGCGAAATCAATACTGCCAGGCGCTGGTGCCCGCCGGTTGGACAATCGTGGATCAGGACGATCGTGGCGCGACCTTCAGCGTCGCCTCGCCGGACCGGAGCATGATCGCCTCATACGGCATCGTCGCGGTGAACGGTGGACAAGCGGCTGGTTACTACGGCCCGCAATACCGGAATCCAGCCAATTTCGTGCAATTCCTCGCCTCCGCTGTCGCCGGGCAGCCGGTACAGGTCATCGGCAGCGAACCCTACAATGGAATGCAGGTGACGAATTTCCGCGGCAACAATCGCCGGGGCTTTGGCATCTATCGCGGTTATCCGTTGCCGTCCGATCCCGCGGGTTACATCGTCTCGGCACGGTTCGCCGTCGCCACCGGCGAACGCGACCTGCCGATTGTGGGCGCCATCGCCGCATCGATCGATTGCAGGACGACATTCAAAGCGCCGCCGGGCGGCTATGCGCAGGTGCATGCGAAGCCGGCCGAAACCGGCACGTCCAAACGCTGCAAGGCCGGAGACTGCAACGATTCCGATCTCGCGGGCACCTATAACAGCCAGCTTGGCACCGGCTATGTCCACTCCGCGTCCGGCACGAACTATCTCGTCGACGTGACCAGCGATTATCATTCCACCGGCCCGGACGGCCCGGGCTATTATCGGCAGGTGGGCAATTCGCTCGAGAAGCTGGAACCGGGCCGGTCGGATTAGCCGCGCGCAATCACACGGGCCAGAATTTCGGCGGCGCTTACGCAATCCTCGCGGCTGACGTCGAGATGCGTGACCGCGCGCAGCTTGCGTGCACCGAACACCGACAGCAGAACGCCGGCGTCTCTGGCCCGCGCTGCGATGGCGGCAGCGTCGGGCGCGCCCACCTCCATATGGAAGATGACGATGTTGCTTTGCACGGTTGAAAGATCGAGTTGAACACCGGGAAGCTTTGATACCCGCTCCGCGATCAGGCGTGCATGGGCGTGGTCTTCCGGCAGGCGCGAGAGATTGTGCTCAAGCGCATAAAGCCCGGCCGCAGCCAGAATCCCGGCCTGACGCATGGCGCCCCCGAACATGCGCCGGAACCGCACCGCCCGCGCAATCTCGGCAGCAGGTCCGGCAATGAGGCTTCCCACCGGGCAGCCCAATCCCTTCGACAGTGCAACCGAGACCACCTCAAACGGCGCAGCGAGTTCGGCAACCCTTCGCCCGGATGCGGCAGCCGCGTTGAACAGGCGCGCACCATCGAGATAGGAGTGAATACCGAGCGCTCGCGCCGCATCGCAGATGGCAATGGCGTCGGTTTGCGGGAACACCAGCCCGCCGCAACGATTATGCGTGTTTTCGACAACGACCAGGCTCGTCGGCGGAAACATCATGTGTCCGGCCGGTTTCAGCCCTGCGAGAAATTCCGCCGCCGTGAACAGTCCTTCATGTCCCATCGGCGTGAATTGCACGCCGGCATTGGCCGCGCCCGCGCCTGATTCGTGCCACACCATATGCGTCTCATGCCCGAGCACCACGTCATCGCCCGGATGGGTCAGCAGCTTGAGCCCGATCTGATTTGCCATAGTGCCGCTTGGCACAAACAAAGCGGCCTCCTTGCCAAGCAATTGCGCGACGCGCTCCTGGAGCAGATTGACACTTGGATCATCACCATATTGATCATCGCCGACTGGAGCCTCGGCCATAGCGCGACGCATCGCAGGCGACGGGCGCGTGACGGTATCGGAGCGAAGATCGATGAGCGCCATCATTTCCCCTTATCGGTATGGAGTTTGCGCATGGCTGTGGCCACCGCAAGACTTGCCGCATCGCCGCGCTGTTCGAGTCCGCTGATCGCGCCTCGCGCGTCGGCATGGCTGCGGTTCTGCGACAGCTTCGCTTTGCCTTCGAGCGTTTCGAAGACGAGCTCGAATCCCACGATCGCCTGCAGCAGAGCATCCAACTGTTTTGGCGGTACACGATCCATTGTCCATTCCGCTTTTGGTGCCAAAGCGGATTCTTCTTGTGCCGCGAGTTCGGCGAGGAAACGCTTCAACTCCGTCGCCGACAGACGCCGCACCCGGCCCGCACCTTCAGCCGCCACATAGTTCCAGGTCGGCACCAGGCCATCCGTCGCATACCAGTCGGGCGACACATAGGCATGTGGTCCCATGACAGACAAAGTCACGGCCGCACCGTCACCGATTTCCGCCAGCGGATTGGCCCGGGCCAAATGGAATCGTACGCCGCCGAGCGGACCCAGACTCGTATCGAGTACGACCGGCGCATAGGCGAAACTTATCTGACCGCCGATCTGCCCGGCGACGACCGCAAATACGTGGGTGCGCAGAAATGCATGCACCGCCGTCAGGTCCGACATCGCGAAATGCGCCGGGTTATACATTTGCGGCCCCCGCGGCTTGAATCAGACGAGCCCCGCCGTTTCCGGCCAGCCCATCATGACGTTCAGGTTCTGCACGCAGGCTCCGGCTGCGCCCTTGCCGAGATTGTCCAGCACGGCAACCAGGCGCGCCTGCCGTCGCCCCTCATTCCCGAAGACATAGATTTTCAGGCGGTTGGTGTTCTTCAACTCTTCCGCATCGACCGTCTTCTTCGCCTCAACTTCGGCCAGCGATGCCACTTCGATCAGCTTCTCATCGCGATAGGAATCAGCGAGCGCCGCGTGAACGTCGTTCACGCTCGGATTGCCCGGCAGCGCCCATAATTGCAGCGGGATCTCCACGATCATCCCGCGATAGAACCGGCTGACGCTCGGCGCGAACAGCGGACGGTGTGTGAGCCCCGCATGAACGCGCATTTCCTCGACATGCTTGTGCTCGAGGCTCAAGGCATAGCTGCGGAACACTTCCTTGCTGTAATTGCCGGCACTCGAATCTTCGAATTCGGCAATCATTGAGCGCCCGCCGCCGGAATAACCCGACACCGCATTGCACGTCACCGGCCAGTTTGGCGGCACAATGCCCGCGCGCAGCAAGGGCCGCGCCAGTGCAAGAAACCCGGTGGAATAACAGCCCGGATTGGTCACGCGTAGGGCGTGGCGCAGTTCCTCGCGGCGTTTGGGCTCCAGTTCGGGAAAGCCGAAGATCCAGCCTTCGGCCACGCGGTGGGCGGTCGAAGGATCGATCACCCGCACGCCCGGATTGGAGATCAGCTTTATCGCCTCGCGTGCCGCCTCGTCCGGCAAGCACAAGATCACGATATCGGCCTCGTTCAGCGCATCGCGGCGGGCGGACGCATCCTTGCGCCGCGGGTCGTCCAACGCGATTAACTTAATCTCGCTGCGGTCCTGCAGCCGCTCGCGGATTTCGAGCCCGGTGGTTCCGGCTGCGCCATCGATGAAGATTCTGACCGCCATGTAAGCCATTACCTGAGCGTTAACAGGATTTGCCCTGCTCTTACCGCGCACCTTGAATGCGCGAAAGAGGGTCTTCCCCGTCTATCCATCATATTCGGGGGAGGAGGTCCATGGTCCGAAGCGGTTGATATCAGTCAACATACCGCGCCGGCTTTCGGGCAGTGGTCGGGTGACGTTCCCTGGGCCGTCTTTTGCCGTACGCGAACCGAATCGCCGAGTTGGTCAGACGAAATCATGCCGATATTCAAGGCGCGGTTTTCCTGGCCATTCTGCTGATGGCAGATGGCAACGCCTGAAACACTGACGTCCCGCCTCCGCATGAAAACCGTTCGCAATTAAGGCGGAACGGAAATAGGTTTCCGGACGCCGGCCTTCATTCGAAGGAAAGAGGCGCTTATTCAAAGCGGGGGACCGAAATGGCCTTCAGTGGTCATACGGTAGGTTGTTGTTTCGCGGTCCTCAGGACGACCCTTAAGTGCAGCCGCCGCTGGCCAATGCCGGCTTTGGTGGTGCTCGGCTCCCTCGTGGCTATACGGCCGGGTGCCGCTGACGAATCGGTCGAAACGCTGACGGTCA
>DATLVC010000174.1:0-15202 GCA_035577685.1 Micropepsaceae bacterium
CTTGGTGGTGAAGAAGGGCTCGAAAATTTTGGTGAGATTTTCCTTGGGGATTCCCGAACCGGTATCGATCACTTCGATCAGCACATAGTCGCCGGCCGGTATATGTCCGGTGCCGATGGGTTGGGGCTCTTTAAATGTCACATTGGAGGTGCGGATCGTCACGGTTCCGCCGTCGGGCTGCATGGCATCACGCGCATTGACGACGAGATTCATCACCGCGTTCGAAAGCTGGCCTTCGTCGGCACGCACCGGCCAAAGCTCCGGCGGATGCTCCACGCGCAGAGCGATGCGCTCGCCGACCAGCCGCCGCAGCAGAAGCGAAAGCTCCGTCAGCGTGTCGGAGAGCGCGAGTACCTTGGGCTGCAGGGTCTGCTGGCGCGAAAAGGCGAGCAGCTGACGCACCAATCCGGCCGCGCGCACGGAATTCTGCCGGACCTCATTGATCTCCGCGAAGGACGGGTCTCCGGCCGGATGGCGCATCAACAGAAGATCGCAATTGCCCATGATGGCTTGCAGAAGATTGTTGAAATCATGCGCGACACCGCCTGCGAGCTGGCCGATGGCCTGCATCTTCTGGGATTGGGCGAACTGGGTCTCGAGCGCCTTTTGCTCGGACGTATCGACGATATAAAGAATTGTCCGCGCGTCCCCTTCGGGGCCCGGCATGAAGGGGCTCGCGAAAAGCTGAGCCGTGCGATGGGGCGATTTCGGGTTCGAGGCAAAGTGAATTTCCACGGGTATGTGGCTGACATCGCCGCGCGCGGCCCGCGCGATCAGATCCAGCGTGGGCGCGCGTTCGTTCTCCGCGACCAGCATATCCAGCCGCGCCCCGACGCCATGCCCGCTGAGCGCGAAATATTCGGCGAACACGCTATTGGCTTCGACAATCGCACCGTCCGCGCCGGTGACGGTGACCGCCATGGGGGCGTTGCGGAAGAAGTCGGCAAAGCGAATCAGCGGCGAAGGGTTCTTCTTTTCGACGGCGGTTTTGGGGGTGCTTTCGATGGTGCCCTTCGGCGGGGCCGCTTCGGGAAGCCGGGGGGTGAACCACCAGGCGGATTCGCCGCCCCTCAGCGCCCGCACCGCCGCGGTGAGTTTCTGCCCCGATTCGGTCTCGAAATTCTCCTCCCGGGCGCGGCCCTCATTGGCGGCGCGGGAGAGACGATAGAGCGCGGCGGCCGGCCCCTCGCCCGGAAAAGCCAGTTGCGGCGGCGCCGGAGGCTCGCCATCGCCCGCCCCTGCCAGGAAGCGATAGGCGACGTTGCAGTCGAGCACCGAGCCGTCTTTGGCGGTCACCGCCCAGGCGACATTGGAAGACGCCGCCGCCGAGGCCGCACGGCGGGCCTCCTCAAGATCGGCCGAGGTGCGCGGCCAGGCCGCCATCAGCAGCAACGCCGCACCCACCCCAACAAAAGCCGTCAATAAGGCACCGGCCCAACGGGCGAATTGCGGCTCGAACAGGATGGCGCCGGCCCCCGCCACCGCCAGCAGAAAGAACAGCAGCGCCGCCAGACGCGACATGCCGCCGGCCTGGTGCGGGGAAAAATTACGGCTCAGAAGGGCGGCAACACTGCTCATCGCCACGCCCACGCAATTGTGATCGGGTCAGTTCCGCCAGAAGGCGTTCTTGTTCGCCAGCCGCATGACATAACCGATGATCTGAGCGACCGCCTTGTAATGTTCGGGCGGAATGGGCTCGTCGAGGTCGACAGCCGCATAAAGGGCTCGCGCAAGCGGCGGATTTTCGACGATCGGAACGTCATTCTCTTCGGCAACCCTGCGGATTGTAAGTGCGAGATGGTCCATGCCCTTGGCGACGCAGACCGGTGCCGCCATTTTGCCTGATTCGTATTTCAATGCGACCGCATAGTGTGTGGGATTGACAATAACCACATTTGCGCCGGGAACGGCAGCGATCATACGTTTTTTCGAACGCTCCAGACGAATCTGCCGGATTCGGGCCTTGATCACCGGATCGCCTTCGCTCTGCTTCATCTCGTCCTTCAATTCCTGACGGCTCATCCGATGTCGGGCGAGAAAGCGCTGGCGCTGATAGAAATAGTCCACCGCCGCGATGACCGCGAACACGACTAGGGCCGCGATCAGCATCTTTCCGATCAAGGCAAGGGCAAGCGACGCGATTCCGGCCGGGTTCATATCCATCGCCGAAGAGAGGCGTGACCGCTCGGGCCAGACCGCGAGGAAGGCCGCCATTCCCACCAGCACGATCTTGGCCACGCCCTTGACGAGGTTGACGAGCGCGTCCAGCCCGAACAGGCGCTTGAAACCCGCAAGGGGCGACAATTTGGAGAGATCGGGCTTGATCTTCGCGGCCGCAAAGAACGGCCGGTGCTGCAGCAAATGGCCGGCCAGCGCGGTTATCATCATCAATCCCGCCGCCGGACCGATAATGGCAAAGAGCCCGAAGACACATTTCTTCATCAGCGCGATCGTGCCGCCCGAATCGAGCGTCATCTGCGCGGGACTTTCAAGAAAGACCGTGAAGGTTCCGGCGAACTGCCGCGCCGCACTTTGCGCGAACATGGCGAGCGCCAAGGTTCCGCCCGCCAGCATGGCAAAGCTGGCAAGCTCCATGCTCTTGACGACGTCGCCTTTCTTCAGCGCGTCGTCGAGGCGCTTTTGTGTCGGTTCTTCGGTGCGTTGCGAGTCGTCGCGGTCTTCGGCCACCGGACGCTATCCTCCCAGAAGGCGCATCTGCGCGGTGAAGAAATCCAAGAACGTCGTCATGATGACGCCGAGGAACAGCATCAGGAGCACGAAACCGATCAGGATGTTGATCGGCATCGCGAGGAAGAAGATCTGCAATTGCGGCATCATGCGCGAGAGCACGCCGAGCGATGCATAAATCAGAAGACCGAACACCAGGAACGGCGCGGCCAATTGCAGGCCAAGTGCGAAAGAGCTCGACACCAGGTTGAGCGTCATCTCCGCCATGTCGCCGGCGGGAAAGGCCTGGTTCGGCGGCAGCAGCGTGTAGCTTCCTGCGATCGCTCCGATCGCAACATGGTGCAGTCCCGATTCGAACACCAGCAGGGAGCCCACAAGCGACAGGAAGGTCGAGATCATGGCGCTTTGCTCGCCCTGGCCGGGATCGAAAGTGGTGGCGAAGGCGAGACCCGTCTGGATCGCGATTAGGGTGCCGGCAGTTTCGAGCGCGCTCATAATGAGTCGCGCCATAGTGCCGACCAGAACGCCCGCGGTGGCTTCGCGCGCGATTAGCGTCGCAAGCTCCATGGGCGGCGGTGGATTCGCAGGATAATATTGCGCGGTCGTCGAGACCAGCGCCGCCGAAACCGCGAGTGCGAAGGCAAGCCGCACGCGTGCCGGCACGCCCGCGTCCCCGATGACGGGCAGCAGCATGATCATCGCGCCGGCGCGGGTGAATGTGAGCAGATACACCAGCACCACGCCCTGCAATTGGGGCAGGATCACATTCATGGCTGGGCGATGCGTGCAGCGATGTTGGTCATGTAGGTCGCCATGGCTTCGCCGGCCATCGGAAGCGCGAACAGCAGCACGAGAAAGATGGCGAGAATCTTGGGAACGAAAACGAGCGTCGCTTCCTGGATTTGCGTGAGGGCCTGCAACAGCCCGATGACCACGCCGACGACGAGCGCCGTGAGCATGGTGGGGGCGGCAAGCTCGATCAGGAGATAGATCGATTCCCGCGCGAAATCCAAAGTTTCGGCTCCGGTCATGCGCGTTCCTTAAATCGGCATCTTCATGATGTCTTGGTAGGCGGAGATCACCCGGTCGCGGACGGCCACCACTGTCTCCAAGGTGAGTTCGGCAGCGGTGACGGCGTTCACCACCTGCACCACGTCGCCTTTGCCGGCGGCGCCCTGTGTAGCGGCGGCTTCACCGGCGCGCATGGTGCCGACGGCGTCCTTCACGGCGGATGCCAGCGCATCCGAGAAACTTCCATTAGCGCCCTGCGACGCGGCCGTTTGGGCGGCACTTTCGGTAGCGCCCGCACTCGCAACCTTGGCGGCGGCCTGATAGGCGGCATTCGCGGCAACGAAACTCACGGGCATGATTTAGTCCTCAGCGGCGCAAGAGATCGATGGTGCGTGTGAGCATGGCACGGGCACCGTCCATCACCTGCAGATTGGCTTCGTAGGTGCGTTGCGCGTCGCGCATGTCCATCATTTCCACCAGCGCATTCACGTTGGGAAGATGGGTGTAGCCCTGCTTGTCGGCGGCCGGATTGCCCGGATCATACTGCAGGCGAAAATCGGAATTGTCGGGGACCGGATCGCCGAGCTTGACGACGCTGGCGCCCAGCTCCCGGTCGAAATCCGATGTCATCGTTGCGATGCGGCGGCGATAGGGCTCGCCATTCGCCGAGTGCGACGTGGAATCCGCATTGGCGAGATTTTCCGCGATGATGCGCATGCGGCCCGATTGGGCGCGCAAACCGGCGGCGGCGATATAGAGCGATGTGGTGAAATCCATGATCTAATCCTCAGCCCGACCGCGAACCCAGCGCGGTGCGGAACATGTTGACGGCCTTCTGATAGAGATTGGTCGCCGTCTGATATTGGATCTGCGTATCGGACAGCTTGATCATCTCCTGTTCGATGGAGACGACATTCCCGGTCGGCGTACCGCCTTCGCCTTCGGCATCCTCTTGTTCGAAATCGCCGCCGCGTTGCGCGTGGATATCGATATGCCGCGTATTGGTGACGGTCAGGCCCGTGCCGGAATTCTGCCCCGAGATCATGCTTTCGAAATCCATCGGCTTGATGTCGCGGGCGACGTAATTGGGCGTATCGGCATTGGCGACATTTTGCGCCAGCACCGATTGGCGCGTGGACAGCCACGACATGCGCTCCGACAGAAGCGAGAAGAGGGGAACGCCATTCAAATCCATGGGGCCGGCTCCGTGGGAAGAAATTGCCTGCGACACCGGAGCATCGGCGTTCATAATTAATCGCGGCTTAATTCCAAAACGAAAGGTGAGAAAATTTTGCCGGGTGCGTTTACGCGCGATTAAGCATGCGCGGTGAGGATGCCCCTCGTCCGGCGAACAGAGGTAGGCGAATTTTGCCGCCCGAAGACCTCGCCGGCGTGAGGTTCTTGCTTCATGGATATGACCGACGCCTTTCGCTATTTCGGCGCTCTTGCGCTGGTGCTGGCTTTGGTCGGCGCAGCGGGGCTTGTCATCCGGCGCTATGGCTTGCCGGGCGTGGCGGGCGGCACGGGACGCCGGCTTGCCGTCGTCGAAACCCTGATGCTGGGGAAGAATCACCGCCTCTTCATCGTGCGCTGCGACGGCATCGAGCATGTGCTGGTGACCGCACCCCAGGGGGCCAGCGTGATCGAAAGCTTTGCAGCCAAGCGAACGGATCGTTGAGTATGACCTTCAAACGCAATTTCATGCCGTGGCTGCTGCGAGGCTTGGTGCTTTCCGGCTTCGTGCTTGTGCCGTCGGTTGCTTTCGCCGCTCAGGCAGCGGGAGCTGCGGCCGGCGCGGCGGGACAAGGCCTCACGCTCGATCTGACGGGCGGCGGCGTGATGAGCGAACGGCTGATGCAAATCGTCGCGCTGGTCACGATCCTTTCGCTGGCGCCTTCCATTCTCATCATGATGACGTGCTTCACGCGCATCGTGGTGGTGCTGTCCTTGTTGCGCACCGCCATCGGCATTCAGCAGAGCCCGCCCAACAGCGTGATCGTCAGTCTGGCGCTGTTTCTCACCTTCTTCGTGATGGCGCCGACCTTCACCGATATCTATCAGAACGCGATGCAGCCGCTCGTGGCGCAACAGATCACCACCGACGAAGCGCTGACCCGCGCCGCCGGGCCGATCAAGAAGTTCATGGGCGCCCACACCCGCAACGAAGACCTTTCGCTGTTCGTGGACATGGCGCACGTACCGGCCCCGGCCAGCGTCGATGCCGCGCCGTTGCAGGCCATCGTTCCGGCGTTCATGCTGTCGGAGTTGAAGCGGGCCTTTGAAATCGGATTTCTGTTGTTCGTGCCGTTTCTTATCATCGACATGGCGGTCGCATCCATTCTGATGTCGATGGGCATGATGATGCTGCCGCCCATCGTGATCTCGCTGCCGTTCAAGCTGATCTTCTTCGTGCTGGTGGATGGCTGGCGGTTGGTGGCCGGCTCTCTGGTCGCCAGTTACGGCGCCGGAATCACCCCGCAATAGCCAGAGACTTGGTCAAGTTGACCAAGTCGTTTCAAGCCTCTAGACTTGGCGCATGACCAAGCAGGTAAATCTTTACGAGGCAAAAACGAACCTCTCCCGGCTCGTCGAAGAGGCTGCCGAAGGGAACGAAATTGTGATTGCGAAGAACGGCAAACCGCTCGCGCGCCTTGTCCCTGCGGCTTCCAAAGCAAGAAGCCGTCGGTTGGGCGCATCCAATCATCGTTTCGTGGAAGTCGTTCCTCGGGAAATTGCCGATGCCGAGGTCGCCAAAGAATTTGAAAACAGCGAAATTTGGCCCAATACCTAATCGACAGCCACATTTTTCTTTGGGCTATCGACTCCCCGGAGCGTCTGCTCGCACCGGAGCGCAAGACGCTGTGCGACACGGATAACGATATCGCGGTCAGCGTTGCTACGTTCTGGGAACTTTCGATCAAATTCTCAAAAGACTTGCTTCCCCTTGGCGCCGGGAAAGCGGCAATCGGCGGCGATTATTTCGCGAGGCATGCGCGCATTGCAGGCTTCCAGGTTCTTTCCGTCGAGGCTCCTGAGGCCGAATACATGCGCCGATTGCCGAGATTGCACGGCGATCCGTTCGATCGGCTGCTGATAGCGCAGGCCTTGCTCGGCGGACGCATGCTGATAACACGCGATGCAATTTTTGCACGCTATCCAGGCGTGCAACTCTTCATCCCTTAATTGTCCGCCTTCCCGCCTCAATTACATTCGCAATAGGCATTGACCCGGCCTAGATAATTTCATAGTTATGAAACTATGAAACCGACACAGGCCGTCGCCGCTTTGTCCGCGCTGTCGCAGGAAACCCGCCTTGCCGTGTTCCGGCATCTTGTCGGCGCCGGCCCACAAGGCAAACCCGCCGGCCTGATTGCCACGCGTCTAAAGGTCCCGCCGCCGACTCTGTCGTTTCATCTGAAGGAACTGGAACACGCCGGGCTGATCACCCAGCGCCGCGATGGGCGCAGCATCATCTATGCGGCCAATTACGCGGCGATGCGGGCGCTGCTGTCCTATCTGATGGAGGATTGTTGCGGCGGCCGGCCGGAAATCTGCGACATCGACGTCAAGTGCTGCGCGGCATGAGCGAGGCGCGGCGCTATAATGTCCTGTTCCTGTGCACCGGCAATTCGGCGCGCTCGGTGCTGGCCGAGGCCTATCTGAATGCCACGGCGGGCGACCGTTTCCACGCCTATAGCGCCGGCAGTCATCCCAAAGGCGCCGTCCATCCCATCACGCTCGATACGCTGCGCATTGCGCATTTGCCGACGGACAATCTGCGCTCCAAAAGCTGGGACGAATCTGCCAAACCCGATGCTCCGAAGATGGATTTCGTCATCACGGTCTGCGATTCGGCAGCCGGCGAAGTCTGTCCGATCTGGCCCGGCCAACCCATCACCGCGCATTGGAGCTTTCCCGATCCCGCGGCATTTCAAGGCCGCGAGGTCGAGCAGCGGGCCTTTTTCCTGGAGGTCTTCCGGCAGATCCGCACCCGGCTCGATATTTTCCGTAATCTGCCCGTCGCGCGTCTGGGACGCCTGGCGCTGAAACACGAACTCGATGAAATCGGCCGAAATCCCGGTTGAGGATCAGCCCCTATGCCGGCGCTTGGCTGCCGAGGCGCTGGGAACGGCGGCGCTGCTCGCGGCCGTGGTCGGCTCGGGCATCATGGCGGAGCGTCTGACACAGGACATCGCGCTGGCGCTCCTCTGCAACACCATTGCCACGGCGGCGATGTTGTTCGTGCTGATCGTCGTTTTCGCGCCGGTTTCGGGCGCGCATTTCAATCCCGCCGTGACCTTGGTGGCGCTGCTGCGACGCGCGATCCCGCTCCGCGGCGCGTTGTTCTATGTGGTGGCGCAAATCATCAGCGGCATCCTCGGCGTCTGGCTGGCCCATGCGATGTTCGGCGAGGCGCTTTTTGCCTGGGGCGTCAAAGCGCGGAGCGGTTTTGCGCAGAATCTTTCGGAAGCCGTTGCGACATTCGGCCTTGTTCTCACCATTGCGGGGGCATCGGGGCGCAGCCGTGAAACCGTGGCGGCTGCGGTCGCGCTCTATATCGGATCGGCCTATTGGTTCACCGCCTCCACATCCTTCGCCAATCCGGCGGTCACTCTGGCGCGGAGCCTGACGCCGAGTTTTGCAGGCATTCGTCCTGCCGATGCGCCGGCCTTCATCGCGGCCCAATTGATGGGAGCTTTATTGGCGGCCGTCGTGGCGCGCACCGTATTTCCTACGCCGATCAAGCGCGCCTGATCACCAGCGGCGGGCGAGGCGCTTGTTGCGTGCGATCTCTTCCGGCGCCAGCGGTTCGGCCAGATACAGCGCGCCGTCCTTTTCTTCGATGGCGAGACGATCCAATCCTCGCCCGAGGCACGGCCCGCTATAGCAGGCGCCGGTCGCGAGCTCGAACCGCGCCCCATGCCCGGAACAGACGAGGTATTTCCTGTCGTCCGTCAAAAAGTGATTGGGGAAGGTTTCCAGCGGAATGAATTGGTGCGGACAGGAATTGATGTAAGCGTGCCGCGCGCCTCGGGTCTGCACGATGACGATATCGAGCGCCGCTTCGCCTTCGCCCAGCACGACATTCCAGGTTCCGGGGTCTTTCAGCTGATCGATGCGGCAAAGAAAGATGGGGGTCACAGCCCGCCCATCTTGCAGATGCGCTTCCATTCCTCCGGCGTGACCGGCTGCACCGAAAGCCGCGAATATTTCACCAGCACCATATCGGCAAAAGCGGGGTCCGCCTTGATCGAGGCCAACGTCACCGGCTTGGGCATATCTTTCACCGCCTTCACGTCCACCAATCCGAAGCGCCCCGTTTCGTCGGTGGGATCTTTGCGGTATTCGCCGATGACTTCGACAATGCCCACGATCCGGCGCTCATCTCCGGTGTGGTAGAAAAAACCGAGATCACCCTTCTTCATCGCCTTCATGTTCTTGGCGGCCTGGAAATTGCGCACGCCGCTCCAGGGCTCACCCTTGGCGCCTCTTTGCTTCTGCTGGTCCCAGGAGAAGGCATCCGCTTCGGTCTTGAACAGCCAATAGGCCATGGTCACCTCACTTCCGGTTTTAAGGGCCGCGACAACAACAGTTCTGCCGCTTCCGCGACGCCGAGCCGGCCCGCCAGCACGGCCGCGACCCCTTCGGCGATGGGCAGCTCCACCCCGTGGCGCCGGGCGCGGGCAACGAGCGCGGGCGCGGTGGCCGCACCCTCGGCCAGCGGATGGCCCGCACCGGAGAGGTCGGCGAGCCGGGAGCCTTTCCCAAGCGCGACGCCCAGCGAAAAATTCCGCGAGCTCATGCTGGTCGCGGTCAACACCAGATCGCCGAATCCCGAAAGCCCCATCAGCGTTTCGGCGCGTGCCCCCAGCGCCGCACCCAGCCGCATCAGCTCGGCAAAGCCGCGGCTGATGGTGGCCGCCCGCGCGCTTTCACCCAAACCAGCGCCTTCCACCATGCCGCAGGCGATGGCGTAGACGTTCTTCGCGGCGCCCCCCAGCGCGACCCCCACGACGTCCTCGCTGACATAGGGCCGGAACCAGCTTTGGGAGAGGCTTGCCTGGAGCCGCACCGCGATGCTTTCGCGCGCGGCGATGGTAACCGCCGTGGGAAACTTCCGCGCTACGTCGCGCGCAAAAGACGGCCCGGACAGGATGGCGGGTTCCGCATCCGGTAAAATATCGGCGAGCACCTCGCTCAAGATGAGACCGCTGCCGGTTTCGATGCCCTTGGCGCAGAGCACGACGGGAATCTTGGGCTTCAGCACGGGGCGCAAGGCACCCAGCACGGCACGCATATGCTGGGCAGGAGTGACCAGCAGGACCGCCTCGGCTTCCCCGGCTCGCGCGATATCGTTGGTGGCTTCGATATTTTCAGGCAGCCGCACGCCGGGGAGGAACAGCGCGTTTTCGCGGGTCGCCGCGACGGAGGCGACGATTTCGCTTTCGCGGGCCCAGAGCAGCACCTTGCCGGCATTGCCGGCCGCCACAAGGGCCAGGGCCGTGCCCCAGGCCCCCGCTCCCACCACCGCAATGGTGCTATAGGGGCTTTGCGAATTTCTGGCGGGTTCTGGGTCGGGCGGCATGGAACAGCGCTGGTTTTCGCGGATTATGTCGGGACCCGCGGCTTATAACCGAAAAACCGCCCACATCGCTTCCCCTTCTTTCCGCCATAAAATTTTTCTAGGAAGACATTCATGAGCCCGTTTCGCCTTTCCGGTCTCCTGACAGCCCTCGCGGCGATAGCATTCGGCTTTCCCGCGTTCGCGGCTTCGCCCGCGCATGAGGGCGCAGGTCCCATCCCGGTCCATTTTTCAGAAGCCCAGAAGGCCGATCTGAAGCGGATTTCCGCCTATCTCAACACCATCAAATCGGTGCAGGGACGCTTCACGCAGGTCAACGCCGATGGCCGCACCGAGCAGGGCACCTTTTATCTGAAGAAACCGGGGCGGGTGCGCTTCGAATATCAGAAGCCCAATCCCAATCTCGTCGTTGCCGACGGCACCACGGTTGCGGTCGAGAACGCCGACCTGAAGACCACCGACCGCTATCCGCTCTTGAACTCGCCGCTGCGGCTTCTGCTGAGCGAGGATATCGATCTCACCAATGATTCCCACATTTCGGCGCTGAAGCGCGAACAGGGCGCGGTATCGGTCACCGCGCGCGAGAACAGCGCCGTGGCCTCCGGCAGCATCACGCTCACCATGGCCGATTCCGGCGGCAGCCTGGAACTGAGGCAATGGGAAGTAGTCGATGCGCAAGGCGCGCATACGACGGTCGTGCTCAACGATGTGCGCCAAGCCACCGACATTCCGGCGCGGCTGTTCGTGATCGAAGATTTGAGTCCGTTCAAGAAAGCGCGCTGATCCTTGCCTTGCTGTGCCTACGTGCCGGGCACTAACATTGTGTCCCATGCATCCGCGTCTTCCCATCGTTGGCATCGTCTGCGACCGCAAGAAAATCGGCGATCACGCCTTTCACATGGTGGGCGAGAAATATATCGACGCGGTCCGCGATGGTTCGGGCGCGCTGCCCTTTCTGATTCCCGTGCTGGCGCCGCCTCTGGACACGCAAGATATCCTGGCATCCGTCGACGGGCTGCTTTTCACCGGTTCCACCTCCAATGTCGCGCCGCATCTCTATGGCGGTCCGTCCCCGCGCCCGCGCACGCCGCTGGATGAAGCGCGCGATGCAACGGCGCTTCCGCTGATGCGGGCGGCCGAAGCGGCAGGCGTGCCGATGCTGTGCATCTGCCGCGGCTTTCAGGAGCTGAATGTCGCCTTCGGAGGCACGCTGCATCAGCATTTGCATGAGGTGGGTTTCCACGACCACCAGGTCGGCGACCGCAAAGAAAGTCTCGAAGAGCAATATGGGCCGGTGCACGATGTGCGCATGGCCCCCGGCGGCCTGCTGGCAGAACTGTTGCCCGAACTCGCGCCCGGCGACAGCTTTCCCGTCAACTCCCTGCACGGGCAGGGCATCGACCGGCTGGCGCCGCCGCTGCGGATCGAGGCCGAGGCGCCCGACGGCGCCATCGAGGCGGTCAGCATGGACAGCGCGGCGGGCTTTTTATTCGGCGTGCAATGGCATCCCGAATGGCGATATGCCGAAAATCCGGTCAGCCGGGCGATATTTTCCGCCTTCGGCGAAGCACTGCGATTGCGCGCCCATAATCGCGGCAGCGAATCCGCGGCAAAACCGGTTAACAGGCCGCAATTCACCAACTCCTAATCCATCGCATGGCACAACATGTCGCCTCCTTTGCGATGCGACGGGCATGATCGAACCAATTCGTCTTCTGGGCTTTGCCTTTGCCAGCGCCGATCTTCTTTTCGAGATCGACCGGGAAGGAACGATCCTATTCGCAACCGGCGCCATCAGCCTGTTTTCTACGCATAATGATCTGAACGGACGTGTCGCTGCGGAGCTGTTTCAGCCGGAGGAACGTGCCCGCTTCGCCAGCGTCTTCCGCGGGCTCACCCCTGGCGGGCGCGTGGGGCCGTTGCCGGCGATTTTGGCGTCGGGCGACCAGGCTTCGCTGTCCATGTGCTTTCTGCCGCAGAGCGACCGCATCTCCTGCACATTGGTGAAGCCGGGCAAACGAGGCGCGATCGGCGGCGGCAAGGATAAGGAAACCGGCCTCGCCGATACCGACGCGTTTCTGTTGGCTGCCTCGGAGAAAGCCGGCAGCAAAGGCGCCATGGCCATGGTGAACGTGCCCAGCCTGCCGGATGTCTGCGCCAAGCTTTCGCCGCAGGACGCCGCCAAGCTCATGGCCGGCATCGGAAACAATATTAGCACGATGGGGGCGATCGCAGCCGCCCGGCTGTCGCAGACGCGCTTTGGCGTCGTGACCGAAGATCCCCATGGTGCCCGAACGCTGGCAGGCAAAATCCTGGCCGCCGTGCGCGAAAGAGGCTTGGGAACGATTCCCGTCGAAGAGGTGCTGCTGTCGTTGAAGGGCCGCGATCTCACGCCGGAACAGACCGTGCTGGCGCTGCGCTATGCGGTCACGCGCTTTGCGGACGGCAAGATGAAGAAAGTGGCCAGCGCCGATCTTGGTGACACGTTCGACCGGATGATGGACGAAACCATTGCGCGGGCGCAGACCTTCAATATGACCGTCGCCGATGGCGCATTTGAACTCGCCTTCGAACCGATCATCGATCTGAAGAGCGGCACGCCATCGCATTACGAAGCGCTGACGCGATTCAAGCAAGGCGAAAGCCCGGGAGAAACGATCAAATTCGCCGAGGAGCTGGGGCTCACCGATGCGTTCGATATGGCGGTCGCGCTGAAAGCTTTCGCAGCCTTGGAAAGCGATCCCACGATCACGGCTTCGGTTGCCGTCAACGTATCGGGCCGGACCTTCGCCAACAATGCGACCTTCGCAGCGCTGGCGGGCCTCTTCGCCAAAAAGCGCGCGCTTGCCAAGCGCGTCTTGATCGAAATCACCGAGAGCGCCGCAATCCCCGATCTCGCCGCCGCCGATACAGCGATCCAATCCTTGCGGAAACTGGGCTATCGCGTCGGCATCGATGATTTCGGCTCGGGCGCGGCGTCGCTGCAATATCTGCACAGCTTCACCGTGGACTTCGTCAAGGTCGACGGCGCCGTGATTCAGCGTATGGGCAAATCGCCGCGCGAAGATGCGCTGTTGAAAAGCATGCTCGCGACCTGCGCGGAACTTGAGATCGAGACCGTTGCCGAATGGATCGACAGCCCCGAAAAGCTGAAGCGCTGCCGCGAAATCGGGTTCCATTTTGGGCAGGGACGCCAGTTCGGCAGTTCGCTGACCGAACTTCCCAAGGTGGAGCCGGCGACCCCTCGCGTCCGGCGCAAGGGCGAACAGGTCAGCTGGGGCTGACCCCGCAGCAAAGCCGCCCTTCTTCCGCCACTCGCTTCGGATAGTATTACGCATCTGACATCGTTTGCGCCGATCCGAGGACACAGAATGGCCCGCGTGAAGAAGGCCCCGCCGAAAATCCCCCATGCGGGCGACAATAACAACCAGACGCAACATTGGCGCGCGCTGGATGCCGCGCACCATATTCACCCCTTCACCCAGACCGAAGCGCTGAACCGCGAAGGCGTGCGCGTCATCACACGGGCGAGCGGAATTTATCTCTGGGATTCGGACGGCAAGAAGTTGATCGACGGCATGTCGGGGCTGTGGTGCGTGCAATTGGGTTACGGCAACACGGAACTCGCTGAGGCCGGATGCGAAGCGCTGCACACGCTTCCCTATTACAATCATTTCTTCAAGACGACGAACCCGTGGACGGCAGAGCTTGCCGCGAAACTTACGACGCTTCTCCCGGAGGGCCATCAACATGTGCTGTTCGCCAATTCGGGGTCGGAAGCGAACGACACCGCCCTCAAGCTGATCCGCTATTACTGGAACCTGAAGGGACGCCCGAAGAAGAAGCTGCATCTTTCGCGCGCGCTCTCCTATCACGGCGTGACGATGGCGGCGGCGTCCCTGTCGGGTATCTCCCCCATGCATCCGCAATGGGATCTGCCGCTTCCCGGATTCGCCAAAGTGCCCGCGCCCTATTGGTATGGAGCAAAAGCTGCGGGCTATGGCGATATCGGACCGGATGAATTCGGCATCGTGGTGGCGCGCGAGATGGAGACGATCATCCGCGAAATCGGCGCGGACAATATCGCGTCGTTTTCGGCCGAGCCGGTGCAGGGCGCGGGCGGGCTGATCGTGCCGCCAAAGACCTATTGGCCGGAAGTGTCGCGCATCTGCAAAGAGAACGATATTCTTCTGCATGCGGACGAAGTGATCACCGGCTTCGGCCGCACCGGCGAATGGTTCGGCAGCTTCACCTATGATTTGAAGCCCGACATCATCACCATGGCGAAAGGCCTGTCCTCGGGCTACCAGCCGATTTCCGCAGTCTCGCTGGGCGAGCGGATGGGCGAAGCCATCGCCAATGCCAAGGAAGAGCTGGTGCATGGCTACACCTATTCCGGCCATCCGGTGGCTTCGGCGGTGGCGCTGAAGAATCTCGAAGTGCTGGAGCGGGAGGGCATAATCGGCCGCGTGAGGGACAGCATCGGCCCCTATTTCCAGCGGCGTGTCGGTGAGGTCTTTGCCGGCCATCCGCTAATCGGGGAGGTGCGTGGTGTGGGCATGCTCGCCGCGATGGAGCTGGTCGAGAATCGGGTCCAACGCCGATCCTTTGCCCGCGAAAAGAACGCCGGCACCATCTGCCGCGACCATTGCTTCAACAACGGGCTGGTGATGCGGGCCATCCGGGACACCATGGTGCTGGCGCCGCCGCTCGTCATCAGCGAGGTGGAGGTGGAAGAATTGCTTGCCAAAGCAAGGCTTTGCGTCGATTTGACGGCGAGGGACCTGGGCGTGGCCTAGGGCGGAACTTCGTCTCCGCTATGTTGCAGAAATACGACTGTCCATTAATAAATGGCAATTCATCACATTTCTCGTTACGAAAGTTGAAACCTGTGTCTTTCGTGCCTATACTTAATCCCGG
>DATLVC010000175.1:0-4073 GCA_035577685.1 Micropepsaceae bacterium
CCGCCCATCCCGGATCGAACCGGCATGAGACGCTGACCGGCTCGATGCCCGACGGCCGCGCGTTCACCGATGCCAACGATCACACCTGCAACAATTGGACGAGCGAAGCCAAAGGCACCTCGGACAATCTGCGCGAGAACAAGGGGGCGGCCGCCCAGGTCGGCATGTCCGACCGCAATGGCGGGGGCAATGGCTCATGGAATTCGGCGCATGGCACGACAGGGTGTGGCCAAGCCGATCTTAGGCGGACCCACGGCATCGGCCTCTATTATTGCTTCGCGACCAATTGATTCGGGTGACAGAGATGACGAAGACTCTATCGGTTCTTGCTGCCGCAGTGCCTGTGTTGCTTGGGTCGGTTTTCGCGCTTGCGGCGCAAGCCCCGCATCCGATGAGCTTCTTCGTCACCAGCGTGGGTCTCGGCAAGGGCGGCGACCTCGGCGGTCTTGCCGGTGCGGATGCCCATTGTCAGGAACTTGCCGCGGCCGTGGGCGGCGGCAACAAGACCTGGCATGCTTATCTCAGCACCCAGGCACGCCCAGGCCAGCCCGCCGTCAACGCCCGCGACCGCATCGGCAGCGGGCCTTGGTACAATGCCAAAGGCCAACCCATCTCCGACACGCAATCCGAATTGCACGGCGACACGCTGATCGAAGCGCAGCGCGGCAGCAACCTCTTCAAGCAATCGGCGCTCACGGAAAAGGGCGCGGTCGTCAACGGGTTTGGCGACATGCCCAACATGCATGACATGCTGACGGGCTCGCAGCCGGATGGCCGTGCGTATACGGACAATGCCGATCACACCTGCAACAATTGGACGAGCAGCGGGCAGGGCTCCGCGCAGCTTGGACATTCGGATCGCACCGGCGGCGGCAACCGGTCGTGGAATTCGGCCCATGCGAGCCGCGGCTGCAGCCAGCCGGATTTGGTCGCCACGGGCGGCGCCGGACTGTATTATTGTTTCGCCAGCAATTGATTTGTGCCCGAAATAAAGACTGTCGGTTCGCCTTATCGGTGCGATTCCGTACAGTAAAACCGTTCGCCAATTGTGACGGTTACCTCTAAGAGCGGAACTCCCCCGGAAAATTTCCACCGGGCTCGGAAGCGGTTTCCTCGCTTGTCCGCATGGGAGTTCCATGGCGCAGCCACAACCGTTTCATCGGCAGAATCATCTGCTTGCGTCTTTGCCGCCCGCGGATCTGACGTCGCTGGAGACCCATCTCGAGCCAATGGAGCTTGGCATACGTCACGCCATTGAAATCGCGAACAAGCCCATCAAACACCTCTACTTTCCCGTCAGCGGTATCATTTCGGTAGTGGCTTCAGGGCCAAGGAATCACAAAATCGAAGTGGGAATCATCGGAAAAGAAGGCATGAGCGGGATCAGTATCGTCCTTGGCGATGACCGCACTCCGAATGAGACCTATGTGCAGGTGGCAGGCTTCGCGCTGCGCATCGCCGCCGACGATTTTCGCCATGTGATTCATGCAGCACCATCCATGCGGCATCATTTTTTCCAATATGTGCAGTTTTTCATGATCCAGACAGCGCACACGGCGCTCGCCAATGGCAGGGCCAAGGTTGAGGAACGACTCGCACGCTGGCTCCTCATGGCCCATGACCGGCTCGATGGCGACGAGATTCCGCTCACGCATGAATTTCTTGCACTCATGCTGGGCGTGCGGCGCGCTGGCGTTACCACGACGCTGCACGTATTGGAGGCCCGCGCGCTCATCAGCTTGGAACGGGGGCGGATTACTATGATCGACCGCAGCGGTCTCGAAGCGCTTGCCGACGGGATTTACGGCGTCCCCGAAGCGGAATATCGGCGTTTGACTGGCTGGCGCGGAAAGACTCAGGGGTAGCAGCGAAACGGGCTGAAGCCGTCGCGACGCGTTGCGAAGGCGTTTGGCTTAGGGCTCTGAAGCCGGGAAGTTGAGGCCCCTGCCGCCGATCCTTTCCATTTCGCGGATGAGTTCGTCCCAGGCGCGGGCAAGGTTTTCATATTCCTGCCGCTCCTTGGGGTTTTTCGCGCTGCGCGCGGAGGCCTCAGCCTCGGCCGCCATGGCGCGAAATCGTTCCAATCGGCTCCTGATCGGCAGCTCGTCTTTTTCAAACATTCCCGCCCCCGCTGGAGCCAAAGCAATAGCGCGGGAGTCGCGGCGGGAGAAACAGAAAAAAGCCTCAGCGCTGCAACGAAATAGGCAAATGTCCGTTAACGTCCGTTAACGGGGATGGTCGGAGCACGCCGTCCACCAAGGAGGCCGGCCGGATGATCGAAACGCGGGAGACCTGGAGCCAGCGCCGCCAGCGCTATCTCGATTACGCGGCTGAAGCAGAGATCGCGGCTTCGCGGTGCGGGGACCGGCACGCCCGGGACGCCTATAACGAGCTCGCCAGATCATGGACGGCATTGGCCCAAGAGCTTCGCGTTGCGGCCAACGATCACGTCGAAATCGCCTGCGAGCGGCCGGGCGAAACAGGGCCAAGAACTTATCCTGCGTCTTAGGCCTTAATCGCAGTCGAAATCCGCAGCCCCCCTTGGGTGGCATTGCGCCGGCCAGCCCCGCGCGCGCCAATAATCGGCAAGGCCCAGATCGTTCATCAGAAGCTTGAATCGCAACGTCTTGCGCACCGGAGCATAGCTCGGGTGCCAGAACCAGGTGGTCGAGATTGGCTGGAAGTAATTGCCTTTGATCTCGTCCTCATAGAATTCGAGCACCCGTTCCGGCGCGCCCACATGCATATAGGCAAAGCTGAGATTGCCCAGTCGCGGCAGGGCGTCCGGCGACGCGGCAGCCGCCGGCGCGGAGTCGAGCAGTTTCGCCGCGGCCTCCGCCATGCCCGGCGGATAATTGGTCGCCGGCATTTCGCGAATGGCGGCAGCGGCTTCACGATAGCGGCCCGCTGACGCCTGGATCAGTGCAAGTTCGAGCGTGCGACCGGGGCGGAACGGCTGCAGCATGTCGATGGCTTTCTGCGTGTCGCCATCGAGCCAATAAATCTCCGCGGTGTCGGCGGTGTAATTCACGATCGACTGTTCGACGGCCTGCAGATGCTCGCGCATGGCCAGCGATTCCTTGATCCGTCCCACCGCCGCAAGCAGCTGGCTATAGCCGTGCAAACCATCGGACTGGTTCGGATCGCGAGCGAGCGCCAGCTTGAATGCGTCCTCGGCGGCGACCATCCGCCTTTGCACCATGTTGACATAGGCAAGGGCGACGAACCCATCGGCCCCCCGGGGATCAAGCTGAACCGCCGTGCGCGCGAGGAGTGCCGCACGCGGCACAAGCTTGTCCGCCACCTGTCGCTCTTCCCCGGGGTTCCCGCCCCGAAGCGAAGGCGCGAAAAGCGGCGACAGCGCATAATCATATCCGAGCAACGCCATGGCCGGAGCAAAAGTCGGATCGCGCGTGACGACCCGTTCGAGCAGCACGGCGGCGTCCGCGAGCGGCTTCTGCCCGCGCGCCCGCGCCACCACCTTCGCCCGGAGATAGTCCTGATAGGCCTCCATGCTCTGGGTGCGATTGTGAACCAGCAGGTCGCCATTCTGCAGACCGGTCGGAACATGGAGCGCGCCGGTGATCTTCTCGGCGATGTCTTCCTCAAGATCGAAGATGTTGGGAAGCTCCGCGTAATAATTCTCCGACCAAAGCTGCACGCCGTCTTCGGCGCGAACGAGCCAGGCGGAGATGCGCACGCGGTCTCCCACCAGCCGGGTGTTTCCCCGCACCAGATAGGCGGCATTCAAGCTCTGGCCGATGGATTTCGAATCGCGTGCCGTGGGGGGCAGCCGAAAAGCCGAGGACCGGGCCACCACATCGAGGCCGCGCACGCCGGTGAGCGCTGCGGCGATCTCGTCCGTCAGCCCGCCCGCGAAATAATCCTGGCTCGCCTCGGGGAACTCGAACGGCAGCACAGCAATGCTGATGCGTGCGGGCGCCTGAGCCGACGCGGGCCCGGCCATGCAGAACGCCGCCAAAATCAAACCGCCGAACCAATGCGCCCAGCGATGCGAAATCTTGCTCATTCTGCCCTCCCCAATCTCAGCAGCATTCGCAGCCGAACCCCTC
>DATLVC010000176.1:0-2521 GCA_035577685.1 Micropepsaceae bacterium
ACCAGCGTCGCCACGCCGGTGGTGGCGGGGTTGGCAAACAACACCGGCCGTTTCAGCGCATCGTCGAATGCCGAGCTGACCGCGTATTACAAGGCGCCCGCCCAGTTCAATGACATCGTGGAAGGGATCTGCGGCCCCAGCACCGGGTATTGGGCCGCAACGGCGTGGGATTTTTGCACCGGATTGGGCTCGCCGGTAAAGCGGCAGTGAGGATTGCGACAGCGGAGCGCCTCGGCCGTATCCTTCGAGGCTCGCGCGAAGAGCGCGAGCACCTCAGACTGTATGTCCCTTTCCTTCGGGAGGCGACTCACCCTCGATGCGATAGCGAGGGTTACCCGGAATAGGCCGGGCGGAGCCTCACGCAGGGAGGGTGAGCCATGGGCGATCATAGCGAAGCTTTTGTGGGTTTAGATACCTCGAAGTTGCGTCATGCGGTTGCGATCGCCGATAGTGGTCGGGATGGCGAAGTGCGGTTTTTGGGTGAGATCGAGAATAGCGCGGCGGCAACGGCCAAGTTGGTGCGCAAACTTGCTGCCAAATACGATCGGCTGACATTTTGCTACGAAGCGGGGCCGACCGGCTATGAGCTGCACCGGCAGATCACGAGCCTTGGCCACGCCTGCATGGTTGCGGCACCGTCGCTGATCCCGAAGAAGCCGGGTGATCGGGTGAAGACCAACCGGCGCGACGCGGTGAGCCTGGCGAAGCTTTTGCGCGCCAATGAGCTCACGGCGGTATGGGTTCCGGACCGCGGCCACGAGGCGATGCGCGATCTCACGCGGGCGCGCGAAACTGCGATGCTGGATTTGCGGACGAAGCGCCAGCAGGTCTCGGCGTTCCTGCTGCGGCAAGGCAGGCACTATCCGCAGGCCAAGAAGACCTGGACCAAGGCCCACCTGGGCTGGCTGGCGAGCCAGAAGTTCGACTTTCCGGAGCAGCGTCTTGTTTTCGAGGAGTTGATGTTGGCGATGCGCCAGGCGCAGGAGCGCCAAGCGCGCTTGGAGCAGGCGATCCGTGACGCGGTAGCGCAGTGGTCGCTCGGTGAGGTCGTCACCGCGTTGATGGCGATGCGCGGCATGGATCTGATCTCGGCGGCGACGTTCCTGGCCGAGATCGGCGACCTCTCGCGCTTTGCGAGCCCGTCGGAGCTGATGGCCTATCTTGGTCTGGTGCCGTCGGAGGATTCGACCGGCGACACGATCAGGCGCGGCGCCATTACCAAGGCCGGCAACCGGCGCGCACGCCGCATCCTGGTGGAATGCTCCTGGAGCTATCAGCATCCCCCGCGGGTGGGGCGGGACAAGCAGCAGAAAGTCGAAGCTGCCCCACGGGCGGTGCGTGAGATCGCCTGGAAGGCGCAGTGCCGCTTGCACCGGCGCTACCGGGCGCTGATCCGCAAAGGCAAGCTCAAGACCGTCGCCATCACCGCGGTCGCACGCGAGTTCGCCGGCTTCATCTGGGCCGTCAGTCGCGAGATCACCACCGCCCGTGCCGCGGCCTGCTAAGCGGGCTTTGCAAAGGGAGCGCGTGGACGGGTTTGAACCATATCTCAGGGGCCTACCGGGGCAGGGTCCGGTGAAGAACAAATCTCGTGCAACGGCGGGAGCGGAGCCGCGGCAAGGGGAATTCCCGATCATCCTGTGAGGCCGATCGCAAGATCGACGCCCGATCTCAGACCGGGACAGCCCCAGACGGAAAACGGACATGCAGTGAACCCGCGAATGAGAGTGTGTTGACCGACGTCTCTGGGCTTCGCTCCTACCGTTGCACGATCATCCTATCGATACCTCTCCGGAGTTTCCTGGAGGGGCCAGGCTGTTGCGCGTCCCTGCCTTGACATGGGACATAAGAGGATGACGGGTCGAGATACGATGAAATGTGACCCGTCATCCTGAGGTGCGAGCTCTTGCGAGCCTCGAAGGACGACGGCCCGGGCCGTGCCGAAAAGTACGTCTCATTGCGGCGCAAGCAGGGACCCGACTCCCTCTCCGCGGGCGCTATTGCATTCGCACATCGCGATGCCGGATGCGAGCACCTCCCCCCGCAAGCGGGGCGCAAGCGGGGAGAGGTCGGCGCGTTCTTGCGCGCCGGCTGAGGGGGGCTTCTCCACGAGTCTGGGCGTACAGAGTGTGCCGAATCTTTATCACTCAGGCTCGTGGAAAGGCCCCTCGCCCCGATCCGCCCCGGACGCGCGCGAATTCAGCCCGCGAGCCCAGCAGATCCCGTTCCCGAAATATTAACCATACCGATGTTAGATTTCCGCCCGATTAACCATGTGCGTTTGCGGAAGCATACCTCGATGAAACAGATGCTTTTGGCTTGCGTCGCGATGGCCGGCATCTCCGCAGCACCGGCAAACGCGGCCGACCTGCCGCCATACCCGGCAGCGCCTGCGGTCGTGGTGGTTCCGGATTCCTGGACCGGATTCTATGTCGGCGGCAATCTCGGCTACCACGCCGGCCAGGACAGCATTTCCTCGAGCGCCAATCCGTTCGGCTGGGGCACCGACGCCGCCGGCGTC
>DATLVC010000177.1:0-8067 GCA_035577685.1 Micropepsaceae bacterium
AAGCGCTGCACGAATTCAGACGACGAATATTCGGCGACGTCGAATTCCTGCCCGCCAGACATGCGATCGAAGATCGGGCGCGGCTCATCGATGGCGATGAAATTGAGATCGATGCCGTCCGGCTTCACTTCGCCGGTGTAAAGCGGCTCCATGCGGTCATAAAGCGCGCAGGCGAAACTGAGCTGTAAATTGGCCACTTTCTCCACCCCGCGTGCGGTTCACAACTTACGTCTCGTCGACGACCGGATTCCGCAAGATCCCGATTTCCGGCACTTCCACTTCCAGCACGTCACCGGGCTTCAGCCAGGCCGGCGGCGTCTGATGCCCGCCCGCACCCACTGGCGTCCCGGTGAAGATCAGATCGCCCGGCTTCAGCGTGGCGAATTGCGTGATGTAGTTTATCAGCCAGGCGAAATTCCAGGTCAGCCTTTCGGTGTTGTCGTCCTGGCGCAACTCGCCATTGACCCGCGTCATCAGATGCAGGCCCGCGCCGGGATCGACTTCATCGGCCGGCACGATCCAGGGACCCAGGCTTCCTGAGGAGTCGAAATTCTTGCCCTGTGTCACGTTCAGCGTGCCGTGGCGCAGCCAGTCGCGCAGCGTCCCCTCATTGCCGAGCGTCAGCCCATACACCATGGAAAGCGCCTGCTCGCACGGCACATTGCGTCCGGTCTTTCCGATCACAAGCACGATCTCGCCCTCATAATCGAATTTGTCGGACGCTTTGGGCCGCACCAAAGGCTGCCCGTGGCCGACCAGCGAATCCGGAAAGCGCACGAACAGGTTCGGATATTTCGGCTTCTCCCGCCCGTCTTTGTATTCGCCGGCGCGCTCGGGATAATTGATACCGACGCAGATGATCTTTTCCGGCGCCAGCACCGGGCGCAGGAACTGTACCTCCGAAAGCGGATAGTCAGCGAAGGGAAAGGCGGCTGCGGCGCGCGCATCCTTCAACCCCTGCTCACCGGCCTGGATCAGTGCCAGCAATGAGGAATAGCGCCCCCCCAGGCGGCCGCCGAGATCGACCATGCCGGCATCGGTCACCGCGCCGAAACTGGTGCGTCCGTGAATGGCAAAGCTGGTCAGGCGCGTGGCGGGCATGGGCCGCGAAACTAACGGGAAAAACCCTTGCGTCAAGCGCAGGCTGGCGCGGGCGGCCCCTTACGTTGACGCAAGGCGCGCGATGGCTATTCTGCCCCCACAAACATCCCCTTTAGGAAAGAACGGCAGATGCACGACGTAGCAGCAAAGGTCCATTGGCATGAGCCCACCGGCGGCAAACGGGCCGGCTTCGGCAAATGGGGCCGGGTGAAGACGCCTTATGACAGTTTCATGGAATCCGAAGGCATTCCCTGCTTCCGCGATATCGGCATTGCCAAGGTGCAGAACCTGCCCCTGGTGCCGTGGAAACGGCTGGGCGGCCGCGGGACCTATATCCAACTCTATGGCACCGAATCCAAATGGGGTTGCTATCTGGTCGAGGTGCCGGGCCGGGGTGCGCTGAACCCCGAAAAACACATGTTCGAGAAAATCTTCTTCGTGGTGGAGGGGCGCGGCTCGACCGAGGTCTGGCTCGAAGGCGATACCAAGCGCCACACCTTCGAATGGCAACAGGGTTCGCTGTTCTCCATTCCGATGAACGCCTATCACCGCATCGTCAATGCGGCTTCAGCGCCCGCGCTGCTGCTCGCCGGCACTACGGCGCCGGTGGTGATGAACACGCTGCAATCGGTGGATGCGGTGTTCAATTCCCCGATCCAGTTCCGCGACCGCTTCTCGGGCGCCGACGATTATTACAAATACAATGACGACGTGGAGCCCGATCCCGTGCGGGGGCTTGCAATGCGGCGCACCAATCTGGTGCCCGATGCGGTCAATTGCGACCTGCCGCTGGACAACCGCCGCTCGCCGGGCTTCCGCCGCGTCGAACCCTTCATGACCGGCAACACGTTCTATTTCTGGATCGGCCAGCATGAGAACGGCCGCTATTCCAAGGCCCACGCGCACACATCCGCCGCGGTGCTGATATGCATCAAGGGCAAGGGCTACACCCACACCTGGCCGGAACGGCTCGGCACCACGCCGTGGAAAGACGGCAAGCAGGATCAGATCAAGCGCATCGATTACGAACCCGTCGGCATGATCTCGGCCGCACCGGGCGGCGCGCGCTGGTTCCATCAGCATTTCGGCGTCTCGAAGGAACCGTTGCGGCTGCTGGCCTGGTTCGGTCCGCACAATCCGGGCCGCGAGCCCGGGCCGCCGGGCGAACAGCATATCGATTACACCGCGATGGACATTCCCGAAGGCGGTTCCTCGATTCCCTATTGGATGGAAGACCCGAAGGTGAAGGCGGATTGGGAAGCCAAGATCGCGGAGAACGGCGTCGAGAGCCGCATGAAGCCGGAATTCTACGACAAGAATTTCAAAGGCGAACTGCCCAAAGGCGTGTGACCACAGCATGACCCTGATCATCAACAATGACGATGTCGCCAAGGTGCTGACGATGGAGCAAACCATCGCCGCACTCGAAGCGGCCTATCTCGATGTCGCATCGAAAGAGGCCGTCTGCCGCCCACGCATCGACATCCGCATTCCCACCTCGGACCCCGCCAAGAATTACCAATGGGGCACCATGGAGGGCGGTTCGACGTCGGGCTATTTCGCCATCCGGATGAAATCCGACATCGCCTATGAGACCGTCTACAATGGCGTGCGCACGCAGGAGAAATATTGCTCCCGGCCGGGCCTGTTCTGCGGGCTGGTGCTGCTAACCTCCATCGAGACCGGCGAGCCGCTCGCCTTCATCAATGACGGCATCCTGCAGCATATGCGCGTCGGCGGCGACGGCGGCATCGGCGTGAAATATATGGCGAACGCGGATGCCGCGACCGTCGGGATGCTCGGCTCCGGCGGCATGGCGCACAGCAATATGCAGGCCTTCATGGCGGTCAGGCCCATCAAGCGGCTGCAAATCTTCAGCCCGACGAAGGAAAATCGCGAACGCTTCGGCCGCGAAATGGCCGAAGAACACGACATCACGGTCAAGGTCTGCAACCGCCCCGAAGAGATTTACGAAGGCGCAGACATCGTGGCGGCCTGCACCGATTCCGCCGTGCCCGTGCTCGACGGCACGCGCATCGAGAAGGGCGCGCATGTCATCAATATCGGCGGCTCCGGCGTGCCGGACGACGAAACGTTGAAGCGTATCGATGTTTACTTACGCTTCGGCGATGCGCCCGCGCCCTCAAGCCGGCCGGGACTGACCTTCGATGACGAGCATATCGGCTGGGAAGCCCGCCCCCACGTCGCGAAACATGGCGATGGCCGGCCCAACCGCAAACGCGGCCACGGCGTGTTGCTGCCGGAGAAACGCATCGGTCTGGCCGACCTCATTCAGGGCAAGGTGAAGGGCCGGACGTCACACGATCAGATCACCTATTCCGAACGGGGCAATCTGCAAGGCGCGCAATTCTTTGCGGTCGCGGGGGTAGTTTATGAAATCGCCAAGCGCGAAGGTCTGGGCCGCGAAATCCCGACCGAATGGTTCCTGCAGACGATCCGGAACTGACGGCAAGTTGACAGGCCGGCCAGGCGAGGCAGACTCACCCCTAGACTCGTTTTGGATTGGTGGATTCAAATCTCTCACCATGGCCGGCCGTCACCCCATGGCGTGCAGGGTTTTGTCTTTGAGCTTCACCGGCGCGGCAGCGATCAGCGCGAACGCGATGACACAGGGCTCGGCCCCCCGGTTGATCCAGTTATGGACGGTGCCCCGCTGAACCAGACAATCGCCCTGCGTCAGATGCACGATTGTCCCGTCCATCTCCATGTCGATCGCGCCGGAGATCACGACTGCATAATCGATGGAATCGGTGCGGTGGTTGCGAGGCGCCACGCCGGGATCGTAGCGTACAACTCGGAACACCGTTCCGCTGGGATCGGTCGAGCCGACCTTGCGCTGGCCGCCATCTTCCCAATTGGAATTGTCCGCCGGAAATACGCCGGTTGACCAGACGACACAACTATGGTGCCTTTCGCGGCCCGATTTCACGTTCTTGCAGATTTCGTCGATTTTTACGATTGTCTTGCCATCGTCATCATGGCCGGTGACAACACGTCGGATTTTCAAGGACATCGGGGAACATTCCAGGGAAAGATTTGCGACGCACCTTTTATGGGGTGTGACGTCCAAGCGCAAAGCCGCGTAATTGTGCTTAACGAGGTGATGGCATGAACAAGGAACGCTGGAATGCACTCATGAAGAGCGCCCACCTCGAACCTATCGCGGCGCGGGGCTGGCTGAGGCGCCGTCGGCCCCCGACTGCCCGGCCCGCGGCCGCGGTTGGTGCAATCGCCATCGGGGCACTGGCGGTGGGTGCATTGGCCATCGGAGCGCTTGCCATCGGCAGCATAGCCATTGGACGGCTCGCCATCGGAAAGACCCGGATCAAGAAGATGGAAATCGACGAACTGACGGTGCGCCGGCTGCATGTGCTGGAAAGCGTCGAGCGGACACCGGCGGACAATTCAGGCAACGAAAAATAAATTTGCGGGAGGCAAGAATGGAAAGACGGACATTTTTGGCTGGTGCGGCAGGCGCCATGGCGGCGGCTGCGGTGGCACCGAAGATGGCGAAAGCCGACGAATTGCCGATCGGGCCGCTTCCCGGCACGCGCTATCCCGATGCGCACATAGAAGCCATGGACCCGCGCTTCAAATACAAGATCGGAAACACCTATCTGGAGCGGGTCGCAACCGGCTGCCGTTGGGCGGAGGGGCCGGTTTATTTCCGCGATGGCGGCTATCTGCTCTGGAGCGACATCGCCAATAATCGCATCATGCGCTGGAGCGAAGATGACGGTCATGTCAGCGTGTTCCGCGCTCCTTCCAATTACGCCAATGGCAATACGCGCGACCGCGAAGGCCGGCTTATCTCCTGCGAGCATGATTCACGGCGTGTCACGCGCACCGAGCATGACGGCTCCATGACCGTCCTGTTGGACAAATTCAACGGCAAGCCGCTGAACGCGCCCAATGACGTGGTGGTGTCGGCGGACGGCGCTATCTGGTTCACCGATCCGGGCTTTGGAAAGCTCAGCAATTATGAATCGACCGGCAAGGCCGAACTCGAATTGCCGCCGAACGTCTATCGCATCGATCCGCGTTCGGGGATGGCGACGGTCGTCTATGTTTCGGAAGCCGGACGTCCGAACGGTATCGCCTTCTCGCCCGATGAAAAGAAGCTTTACATCATCGACAGCGCGCTCTCCGGGGCGGTCAAGTCGGATATTCGCGTGTTCGATGTGAATGGCGGCAAGCTCACCAATGGCAAGGTTTTCACCGCCGACTTCACCAAAGGGTCCACGGACGGCATGCGCCTCGATGTCGACGGCAATGTCTGGTGCAGCATGGGCAGCGGCGATCCTGCGGAAGACGGCGTGCGCTGCTTTGCGCCGAATGGCGATCTCATCGGCAAAATCCATCTGCCGGAGACCTGTGCCAATCTCTGCTTCGGCGGCAAAAGGAAGAATCGCCTGTTCATGACCGCGAGCACGTCGGTCTACGCGGTTTATGTCGATACCGTCGGCGCCATGGTGCCGTAGAGCAACGCCGGCCCAGATAGGGAGCCTCCCCTTTTCAGAGGAGGCGCCCGCAATAGCGATAACGGCTCAGAACCGGTTGAACCCGCCGAAGCCGCCGGCGATATCGCAATGATCGGAGAATTCGTTCTGCCCCGGACGCAGCACTTGCGGCTGAGCGGGCGGGCCATCCGAAGCCGCCACCTTGGTCAGCAACGGATTCTTCGGCGGAACGGTCTTGGCGAATTTGGTAGCCGGATCGATGCCCGAAACTTCCAGGATCAGCTTGTGCCGCATGGCCGCGCCGAAATCCTTGAAACTGTGCACGACCACGACGAACGAGCCACGGCCGCCCGCGACGCACGCCGCGTAATATTTGTCGAGCCCCGGATAATAGCCGTTCGCGTTGTCGTCCATCACCGGCAGGCCGTTGACGATGATGCCCTGTCCGATCACGCGATCATGCACCTCGCGCATGGGATTGCCGTCATTGTTCGGGCCATCGCCGGACACATCGATGACCCGGCGTGTGGCGACGATATCCGCGGCGCTGGATTCGATCAGGGTCGAGCCCAGTTCCAGCGCGCTGCTGACAGAGGTGCGGCGGCCCGGCGAACGCGGGCTTCCGCGAACCAGTTCGGCAAAGGCGTTGGCGCTGGCCTTATCTTTGATGATGTGCCAGTCGATGATGACCTTGTCATATTCGGGACTCGAGAAATCGAGCATCGCGACCGCGATGCGCCCAAGCGCGCCGTTCTGGATCGATTTGATGACTTCGGGATCCATGAATGCTTCGGCTGTACCCAGGCGCTGTAGCTCGGCTTCCTCGTCATTGATGCTGCCCGACACATCCGTCGCCAGAACCAGCTTCAAATCGACCTGCGTTGTTGCAGGTGCCGCCGACGGCGCAGAGGACGACAGCGCGAATAGCGCAAGAACCGAGGCGCTCGCCAAAACGGAGCGCAAAGTGCGGCGGGAAAATCTTGGGGTTATGAAATTCCTCATGGCTTGAACTCCCGCTTGAACCCGATGCGCGCCTGAGACGCCTGCATCATAACGCCCAATGGCCTCGTGTGCCCCTAACCAATCCGTCATCTGCCGCGCACACCCCCGCAGGGCCCCTAAAACTTGATCATAGTGCTCCGCGTCATGGTGACGGCACTGGTGACGGCAACGGGGCCGCCTTTGGCCAGATGGAACGCCGCATATTGCTCGTGATAGGCATCTTCACCGGCCGAGCAGTCGACGGGAATGATCACCTTATAGCCGCGCTGCGCCGCGGCCGAGGCCGTGCCGACGGTCGCGCCCTGGAACGAATTGCCGCAGACGATCACGGTCTTGATGCCGGCTTGCTTGAGAGTCGCCTGAAGCGTGGAGCCGAGGAATTTGTCGGGGCCACCCTGGCGATACCATTCGCCGGCACGCGGCTTGATTGCGGGGTCCATAATGTCGTCGGGCGTCGCCTTACCATTCGAACCGACAAGACTGTACCAGACGACCATGTTCTTCGCGCGCGCCTGATCGTGCAGCCGCTTCATGTTCGGCACGGCGGCGACGCAGCGTGGACGCGCGGAACAACCGGCTTTCATGATGTCAAGAAACAGAAGCGCGGTGGTCGAGGAATCGACCATGACTTCCTTCAGCTCCGGCGGCGGCGGTGGCACCGCGGTCTTCCAATCATCGATGACATCCGCGCCAGCCGGCGCGGCCAAGACCGCAAGGCCGAATGCGCCCGCGACGACTCCCATGAATGTTTTCGTTGGCATGAAACCCTCCCGTCGTTCTTGATAAGCCCGAAAGGCGTCCAGGCATTGTGCCAGCCAGGATAGGGCCGCGGAAGCCGCCACGCCATAGGCGTTTCCCGCAAAAGCCCGGTATCTAGCCGTCTTGCTACGCGCGGTTGCCGGGTGCATCCTTGAGCAATCGCTTGGGGGGGCTCATGCGTGTAATACTTGCCGTGCTGTTTCTGCTTGGCATTTCCGCGTTCCCAGACTGCGCCATAGCCAAAGCGAAAGCTGGGGGTTCTCCCCCTGTCGTGATTGCGCACTGCAAAGGCGCGGACGATTGCGAAGTGAAATGGGGCCGGGCGCTGGTGTGGGCCAATACGCATGTGAGCTACCCCATCGCACGCGCCACGCGCAATCTGATCCAGAGCTCAGGCCCGGCGAAATACAGCACCCATCCCTCGATCAGCATCGCCAAGACCCGCAATCCCGATGGGAGCTATTCCTTTGTCTTGCAGGCGTTCTGCTCGAATCTGTTCGGCTGCAGCCCGGACTTGCCGGAACTGCGCGCCGATTTCGCAGCCTTTGTCGAAGGCGGTTTCGAGGGCCCTTAGGCTTATTCTCCGAGGATCGTTTTGGCCTTGGCGACAATATCGGGCGGCGTCGCGTAAAGCTCGGCGATGTGATGAGCCACTTCATTGCCTGTCATCGGCGTGACAAGGAGCTTCATGCGGCCGGCCTCGCTGCGAAAATCCGCATCCGCG
>DATLVC010000178.1:0-10878 GCA_035577685.1 Micropepsaceae bacterium
CAAACTGCGCCGCAGCCAGAACAGGATCGGAATGATGCCGCAGCCCACGATCAGCGGAATACGCCAGCCGAAGGTGCCCATCTGCTCCATCGACAACGTCGCCGTCAGCAGCACACCCAACGCGGTCGCAGCCATCACGCCGAGCGCCTGGCTGGAGCCCTGCCAGGCGCAATAGAAACCGCGATTCCCGGCGGTCGCGATTTCGGCGAGATAGACGTTCACGCCGCCCGCTTCGACGCCGAGCGAGAAGCCCTGGATCAACCGCCCCAGCGTGATGACCACCGGCGCGAGGATTCCGATGCTCGCATAAGACGGCGTCACCGCGAGCGATACCGTGCCCACCGCCATCAAAGTCAGCGTGAGGATCAGCCCCTTGCGGCGGCCTTTGCGGTCCATATAGGAGCCCAAGATGACCGCGCCGAAGGGACGCGCAAACGACGCCACCCCATAGGTGCCCAGCGCCAGCATCAGCGACATGAATTCGGTTTGCGCGGGAAAATAGGCCTTGGCGATGTAGCTGGCGAAATAGATATAGACGAGGAAATCGTAGAGCTCGAGAAAATTGCCGCTCGCGGCGCGAACCACCGCGCCCATCTTGGCCTTGCGTTCGGTGGCGTCCAGCATCAGACCATTGCCGTCTGCATGGCGGCGCTGGAGGAAACGCGGCGCGACAGAATCGCGGCGGTCAGACTGATGGCCGCGGCCAGCGACAGCCACAAAGCCGGTGCCGCCCGGTTGCCCGTCGCTTCGACAAGGTAGGTTGAGACCGCCGGCGTGAAGCCGCCGAAAATCGCCGTGGCCAGGCTATAGGCCAGCGCGAACGCTGCTGCACGAACCTCCGCCGGCACGATTTCCGCCAGCATGGGTATCATCGCGCCATTGTAGAGGCCGAAGATCACCGAGAACCACAATTCCACCGCCAGCAATTTGCCGAAGCTCGGGTCTGCCACCAGCCACAACATCGCGGGATAGGCGGTGACGAGGGCTGCCATCGGAACCACGAACAGAAGCGGCCGCCGGCCAATGCGGTCGGACAGCGCGCCGCCAATTGGCAGCCAGATGAAATTGGACAGACCGACACACAGCGTCACCAGCATGTTGCCGACGGGATCGAGATGCAGGACCTGGCTGCCGAACGTCGGCGTGTAGACGGTGATAAGATAGAACGTCGTCGTCGTGAGGATGGAGAGCATCGCGCCCACCACCACGATCTGCCAATTGCGGGACAGCAATTTCATCACCGCGCCGCTCGACTGCACCGGGCAGGAATTGGCGAACTCCTCCGTCTCCTCCAGCGAATGACGCAGCCAGAACACCAACGGCACGATCAGGCAGCCGATCAGGATCGGCACACGCCATCCCCACACCGCCATGGTCTCCGGCGGCAGCACATAAGTCAGCGCCACGCCCAACGCTGCGGACAGCATCACCGCCACCTGCTGGCTTCCCGATTGCCAGGAGCAATAGAAGCCGCGATTGCCCGGCGTCGCGATTTCTGCGAGATACACCGAACAGCCGCCGATCTGCACGCCGGCGGAAAATCCTTGCAGCAAACGCCCGGCGATGATGAGGAATGGCGCAATCAATCCGATCTGCGCGTAGCCCGGCGTCACCGCGATGGAAAGCGTGCCCGCCCCCATCAGCGCCAGCGCCAGCAGCAGCCCTTTGCGCCGGCCCACGCGGTCCATATAGGCCCCCAACACAACCGCGCCGAAGGGCCGCATCAGGAAGCCCGCGCCAAACGTCATCAGCGACAGCATCAGCCGCAGGAATTCGTTCTGGCCGGGAAAGAACGTGTCCGCGATGTAGCGCGCGTAATAGCCGTAGATGATGAAATCGTACATTTCGAGGAAATTGCCCGCCGACACGCGGATGACGGCGTTGATCTTGGCGCGGCGTTCGGCGGGGCTCAGCATGTTTCCTCTCGGATTTATTTCACGAAGGCCGTGCGCAGCGGCGCCGATTTGGCGGTTTGCACGGCGGGCAGAATAAACGCCGCCGCCAAGCTGATGAGAGCCGCCAGCGACAGCCACAAAGCGGGCGCGGCGCGATTGCCGGTGGCTTCGATCAGATAGGTGCAAATGGCCGGCGTGAAGCCGCCGAAGATCGCCGTGGCCGTAACGAAGGCGAGCGAAAACGCGGCCGTGCGCACTTCATGCGGCATGATATCGGCCAGAAGTGGAATCAACGCACCGTTGTAAAGGCCGAAATAGACTGAATAGAGCAACAGTACGCCGAGCAGCTTGCCGAAGCCCGGCCCCGCCACCAGCCAGACCATCGCCGGATAGGCGGTGACAAGCGCGGCAGCGGTGACCAGCAGCATCAGCGGTCGCGCACCATAGCGGTCGGTGAGAATGCCGCCCACCGGCAACCAGGCGAGATTGGACAGCCCAACCAGCAGCGTCACCAGGAACACCGTCGTCGGCGCCATATGCAGAGCGGCGCGGGCATAAGTCGGCGTATAGGCGGTGATGAGGTAGAAGCTTGTCGTCGTCATCACCGTCAGCGCAACGCCATTTGCCACCAGCTTCCAATTGGTGCCGAGAATGGTGAGCACTTCGCTTATGCTGCGTACATGCCGGCTGTGCTTGAACGCTTCGGTTTCTTCGAGCGAACGCCGCAGCCAAAGAATCAGCGGAATGGCGACAATGCCGGCCAGAAGCGGAATGCGCCAACCCCACAGCGTCATCTGCTCCGGCGGCACGATCAGCGTCAGCGCAAATCCGAACGCGGCCGAGAACACCACCGCGACCTGCTGGCTGACCGCCTGCCACGAACAATAGAAGCCGCGCCGTCCGGGCGTGGCGATTTCGTGGAGATAAATCGCGACCCCGCCGAATTCCGCACCGGCGGAAAGCCCCTGCAAGAGCCGCCCGGCCACGATAAGCAGCGGCGCAATCAAGCCGATTTGTCCGTAACCGGGCGTCACGGCGATGGAGAGCGTGCCCGCCGCCATGAGCCCGAGCGTCAGGATCAACCCTTTCTTGCGGCCTTTGCGGTCCATATAGGCGCCCAACAGAATGGCACCCAAGGGCCGCATCAGATAGCCCGCGCCGAACGTCATCAACGACAGCATCAGCGAGCCGAATTCGCTGTTCGAGGGAAAAAACGTCGTCGCGATATATTGGGCATAATAGCCATAGACGATGAAATCATAGGCTTCGATGAAATTGCACGACGACACGCGAACGACCGCGCGCATCTTGGAGCGGCGTTCGGCGGCGCTCAGCATCAGGGCGCTTTCGGCACAGCGACGCCGATCATGCAATCGCGAGTCACGATCTCGGCGAGCTCCGACGCATCCAGTTTTTCGGTGCCGGCCGGGCGCATGGGCAGCACGAGATAACGCATATCGGCGGTGGAATCATGCACCCGCACTTCGACCTCTTCGGGCACTTCCAAGCCGAACTCCGCCAGAACGCGGCGCGGCTCGCGCACGGCGCGGGCGCGATATTCGCGGTTCTTGTACCAGGCCGGTGGCAGGCCCAGCACGTTGCGCGGATAACAGGAGCACAGCGTGCACACGATCATATTGTGGACATCGGGCGTGTTCTCCACCACGACGAGATGCGTGCCGCCCATGTTCAGTCCGAATTCGCCGATGGCCTCGGAACCGTCTGTCAGCAGCCGCTGCTTGAAGGCCGAATCCGTCCAGGCACGCGCCACGATGGCGGCACCCGTCGCCGGCGTGATGGAATCGCGAAATTCGATGGCGCGGCGAATCTCGTCGGGCGTCACGATGCCCTTCTCGATCAGCAATTCCTTCACCGCGATGCCGAGCAGCCAGTAATAAGAATGGACTTTCGCATCCTCTTCCACCGGTGCGTGGTCGTCGTGATCGTGTCCGTGCGCCAACATCAGATCTGCTCCAGCCAATGTTCATAGATATCCGCGTCCACCGTGTCCGCGGGACCGCCGGCATAATCGGGCCACAGATCGGCCTGCCGGAAGCGCACCTCGTACAGCACCTTCCTGGGCAGTCCATCGCGCCCGATGGCCAGGGTTTCGGGATTGGGAAAACGCCCCAGACGGCGCGTCACCACGCCCTCCTTGCCGCGCATATAGACCGGTGTGCGGATATGACCGAGCGGAAAATCCTCGCGCACGCGCACGCGCGTCCCGGGTGAGAAGTCCCCTCCCATCAGGCGGCGTCCCGGGCCAGCCGGGCGCGAACCGCCGCCACCTTGGCGTCGACTTCGTCCTGCGTCAGCACGCCCTTGTCGATGAGCACCCGCGCCAGCGCCCCCGCCCAGCGCTCGTAATAGGTGAGGGTGTTGTAGGCATCGTGCCCGAGATTCTCGATGGCCCGGCGGTTCTCGTCGGTCTTGCGATAGCCCTTCTGGGCCAGCAATTGGTTCAAGGCGTCGATCTCTTTTTCCCAATGATCCTGGTCGTGCGGAGTCTGGTCGACCGGCCCCGCGGAAAGGCCGCCGACATCGTGCGGACCGCGCATGGTTTTCTCCCCTTATCGTTTGAGGGAACGTAGCCTATCGGAGCGAACCCGGCCAATAGGCGGACGCGTGCTGAGGGCCGGCTAGACCTCGGCCAATTGCCCGCACACCTGGGCCGGGCTTACGCCGGCCACCCGGCCCGCCCGCGTCTGCGGCCCCACCCTTCCCGCGCTGGGGAACGGCAGCTCCACCGTGCTATGTTCTAGCGACGGATCATCGCGGGGGAGAGCACATGACGGCAACCGGAAATCCCAAAGCGCAGCCGACAAAAACGCCCGGCGCGGCCCCGTCGCGGCGCGAGATCGTCGCCTCCCTTGCCGCGCTTGGAGCGGCCGCCGCGCTTCCTTCTGCGCCTGGGTGGGCGGCCGCACCGGCGGCTCGCGCCATCGACTTCCATCACCATTTCAATCCGCCCTTCCTGATCAGTGCCGCAGGCGGCAATCGCGTCGGCGCCGATGCCAGCGGACTGAATTGGGACCTCTCCTATTCGCTGGATGACATGGACAAAGCCGGCATCGCCAAGGCGGTGATTTCGCCCTCGACCGGATTTGCCGAACGCACCGATCCGGCGAGCCGCGTCGACATGGTGCACCGCGTGAACGAGTATGGTGCGCAATTGGTGCGCGATCATCCCACGCGTTATGCGCAGCTCGTCTATCTGCCGCTGCCCGATGTCGATGCGACGCTGAAGGAAATCGCTTACGGCTTCGACACGCTGAAGGTGGTGGGTGCGGGCTTCGCCACCTCATACGGCGACAAATATGCGAGCGATGCGGCGTTCGCGCCGGTGTTCGAGGAGCTGAACCGGCGCAAGGCCATCGCCTATTTCCATCCCTTAGCGGCGGCGTGCTGCACGCGGCTGTTCCCCAATCTGCCGCTGGAGGCGAACCTCGTCGAAATTCCCTATGACACCGCGCGCACGGTGATGGGGTTTCTGTTGACCGGTGCGTACCGGCGCTATCCCGACGTGAAATTCGTGTTCTCGCATTCGGGTGGCGCCATTCCGATGTTCGCAGGGCGATTCAACCGGCTGCTGCAGACGACCGATTTGTCGAAGGTCGCCCCCGACGGCATCAATGCGGAATTCAAGAAGCTCTATTACGAGACCGCCAATGCGAGTTCGCCGCCCACCATGGCGGCGCTGCTGAAATTCGCGCCCCTGAGCCAGATCATGTTCGGCAGCGACCATCCCTACGTGTCGGATGCCGACAATATGGCGGATCTGAAATCCTGCGGCCTGACGCAAGCCGAGATGAACGCCATCCTGTACGAGAACGCGTTAAAACTGATCCCGCAATTGAAGGCGTAAACCTCAAGGCAGCTTGAACGCGTAGACCGCCTTGGACGGATTGTCGCCGCCGCATCCCGACGTGCCGCCGATCAAATAGAGGCTGTTGCCGACAGCCGCGCCGCCTTGCGCGTGCAACCCCGAGGGGGCCTTGGGCAGCGATTTCCAGCTGTTCGCCTTGGGATCGAAGGCTTCGAATTCATCGAAGGTGATGCGCTTCTGCGCGTCCTTGCATTCGCCGCCGTGATAGACGATCAGGCCCTTGTAATAGGCGATGGCACCGCTGCTGCGCGGGGTCGGCATCGCCGCAAGGCTCTGCCATTTGTCCGAGGACGGATCATAGACATCGGTGAGGCCGACATTGTCCACGGTCGCATTGGTGCGGCCGCCGACGATGTAGATTTTCCCATCCGCGACCACGATGCCGAGATGATCGCGCGCCACCGGCAAGGGCGCCGCTATGCTCCATTTGCCACTGGCAGGATCGAACACCGAATGCGTGTTGACCGTCTTGCCGTCCGGCCCGCGGCCGCCGATGACGTGGAGCTTGCCGCCGATTGCAGCGAGGCCAACCGAACCGAGCGGCGCGGGCAGCGGCGCAAGCGGCTGCCATGCGTTCTTGGCGATATCGAATGCGGCGAATTGATCGAGCGGATTCTTATGGACGTTCGCGGTGAAGCCGCCGGCGATGTAGATTTTTCCGCCCATGGCGGCTACCCCGACATGCGAGGCGCCCTTGGGCATGGGCGCAAGATCGCGCCAGTGGCCCGTGGCCGGATCGAATTCCTGGGCAAGCGGCGAATCCTGACGCCCCTCGGCCTCGCCACCCATCAGATAAACCTTGCCGCCCGCGACCGCGGTGCCAACCTCCGAGCGCTGCGTCGTGGTTTCACCAGCCTGGGTCCATGCGCCTTGCGCGAGAACCGGGCCTGCCCCCGCGGCGAACATCAATCCAGCACCCAACCGGGCAAGCACGAATGCGCGATAACGGAACGGCTTCATGATGGCTCTCCCGAAATCTTGTTTTGCCACAACCTAGCACGGGGCCGCAGGCGAACAAATCGGCTCAGCCCGGTTCGCGCCCGCCCACTGTCACGGATTTAATGAGCGCGAAAACTTCGGTTCCGGGCTGCAGGGCGAGCCGTTCCACGGAACGGCGGGTGATGCGGGCGACCAGATAGCCCTCTTTCAGCCGAAGCTGCACATCGGCATTGGGGCCGTCCTCGCGAAGGGCGACGATCCTCGCAGGCAAGACATTGTTCGCGCTGACGCTTTCGGGCCGGGCTCGGGCCAGCATCACGTCGTCGGCATCGATTCGTATGCGGACTTTATCGCCCACCGCGCGCGCAATGGCGGGCACCACCAGAATCTCGCCGGCACAGGCGAGTTCGGTCAGGCCGTGCGCCATGTCATGGCCAGCAATGACCGCTTCCAGAACGGCGCCGGGCAGCCGGTGCGCCCCGGTGAAAAGATCGAGCCGCGCCGTGACGTCGAAGAGCGAGCCCTCGGCGACGACGCGTCCCGCGTTCAGCACCACCATGCGGTCGGCTAGGCGCGCCACTTCGTCGAGTGCATGGCTGACATAGAGCATGGGGATTTTCGTCTCCCGCACCGTGCGCTCCAGGTAGGGCAGAATCTCGGCTTTGCGCGGTGCATCCAGGGCCGCCAGCGGCTCGTCCAGAAGCAGCGCCCGCGGGCTCATCAGCAGCGCGCGCGCTAGTGCGACGCGGGACTTCTCGCCGCCCGACAGGGTGCGCGGCTTGCGTGCCAGAAGCGTTTCCAGTCCTAACAGCGCGATCACGCCATCAATATTTTGCCCGCCGGCACGTATGGGCGCGCGCCGCCAGCCATAGAGCAAATTCGCCCGCACCGTGAGATGCGGAAAAAGACGCGCATCCTGGAACACCACCCCAATGCGCCGCGCCGCCGCCGGCACCGAGAACCCGCGTGCGGTGTCGAGCAGAGTCTCGCCGTGGAGCACGATGCGCCCCTGGTCGGGCCGCAACAGCCCGGCAATTGCATGGATGATCGTGGATTTTCCTGCCCCCGACGGGCCGAACAGAGCGGTCACGCCCGGCGTCTCGCCGAACCCGAACGCGGCATCGAGCGTGAGGTCGCCCAGCCGGTGACGCAGCGCGATATCGGCGCTCATTGGCCGATGAATGTCCGCGTGCGACGACCAACCCAATCGGCGAGCACAAGGCCGCCGAGCGCAAGCCCAATCGACAAAGCCGCCAGCCGCGCTGCCGCGGCTTCACCGCCGGGCGTCTGAATGGCGGTATAGATGGCAAGCGGGATGGTGCGCGTCTCACCCGGAATGTTGGAAACGAAGGTGATGATCGCGCCGAATTCTCCAAGACACGCGGCAAAAGCAGTGACGAGCCCGGCGAGAATCCCCGGAGCGGCCAGGGGAATATGCAGGCTCACCAGCCGGTCGAAGGCGCCGGCACCCAGCGTTTCCGCCGCTTCCGCGAGCCCCGGGGTTTGCGCCTCCAACGAAAGGCGGATGGCGCGCACCTGAAAAGGGAAGGTCAGCACCGCCGATGCGAGGGCGGCCCCGGTCCAACTGAAAACAAACCGAATGCCGAAATGTTCGAGCAGAAATGCGCCCAAAGGCGCCCGCGTGCCGAATGAAACAAGCAGCAGATAACCGAGCGCGACCGGGGGCAGCACCAGCGGCAAATGGATGGCGCCATCGACCAGCGCCTTGCCGGGAAAATTACGGCGCGCGAGCAACAGGGCCGCAGCGAAAGCAAAGGGTAGATCCACCAGCACGGCAACGAAAGCGATGCGCAGGGACAAGCCCAGCGCCTCCAGCTCCGCCCCGGTGAGAAAACCCTCCATCGCGGCCATTTAGCGCAAATCCATGGCAAAGCGCGAGGGAGGTCATGCACAAACAAAAAGGGCGCGGGTTACCCGCGCCCTTTTATTCAGAAGTGGCGAGCTTTACGCGTCGCGTTTGCCGTAAAGACTCCAGACATGAGCAACCTGGCCGCCCGCGCCACCCAAAGCGGCGGCCTTGTCGAACGCGGCGATCGCTTCCGCCCGCTTGCCGCCCGCGAGCAGCACAAGTCCGAGCGTCGTCTGTGCATCCGCCGGGTCCTTCAAGCCGCCCTTTTCGATGCCCTTCTGGATTGCTGCGGCGGCTTCATCGTTGCGGCCATAGGTGTAATAGGACTCGCCCAGTTTGACGTCGATTTCGCCATTGGCCTGCTTGGCGGCTTCGGCCGCGAGCGCCGGTAAACCGGCCTGATCGCGCGCAAGAAGCTGATTGGCCTGATCGAGCAGTTCTCCGGTCTTATTGCCTTTGGTCAACACCGCTTTGGCTTCCGCGGGAAGTCCGTTCTGCAGATCAATGGTCGCCATCGCCGCGTAATCGGTGTCCTTCATCGTCCCGACGATCATCGAGAGACGATAAAGATTAAGCAGCTGGTGGTCGGTGATCCCTTGCGCACCGAGCGCGAAATCCAGCACCTGATCCCACACTTCCGGCCTCTTCGAAACCGTGGCCAGCGTGTCCAGGGTCTGGCGCGCGCCGGCTTCGTCCTTGCTCTTGATCTGGGCGTTCAAAAGCAGACCCAGAACGTCCTCGCCCGGCTTCATGCCGCCGGCAACTTTTGCGGCGACCTCTGCCTTGGCCGCGGCGGCGGCGTTGGGGAAATCCATGGTGTTGTAATAGGACTGGATCAGAACGAGATAGCTGGTGTCATCGAGCGGCTGCAGCATCTGCAGCTCGTTGCCGTCCTTGATGACGTTCGCATAATCCATCTTCTGGTAATTCAAGCGCATCGCCACGGCATACATCCCGGGCTTCTCCATATCGGGGGCGCCATTCGAAGCGACCTGACGATTATAGGCGGCTGCGGCCGCATCGTAATCGGGCATCGGCTGGTTGATGGCAATGAAGCCCATATATTTGCTGATCATGTATTCTTCGTAGGGCGTCTTGTCCTTCACCAGATCGGCTTCTTTGGCCTTGGCGAGGGCGCCTGCGAAATCCTTCATGTCCACGAGCTTCATGGCATCGGCGAGCGGTTTGCCGACGGCAGCGCGCACCGTCAATTTCGGATCCGGCTTCTTGGCCGGGGCGGCCGCATAAGCGGGCACCAGCGCGGTCACGGCGGTGACCGAAGCAGCTGAGACGAGAGCGGCCATCGCGGCACGCCGGATAAATTTGTTCATGATCGTTCCTCTTCCTGCTTCGACACGGGCCTCTGGGACGCTGAAACCATTCACGCGACCCCGGGGCGGACCAACCGCTCGGGTTTTCAGTTCATGCCGGAGTGGGCGCTGCAGCACCCACCCCAAGCAATATGATTTCTGTAATTTATGGCAACCGAATGGCGGATTCTAGGCCTTGCGGGCATAGATGGACCACAGCCTCGCAATGGGCGCTTCCTTGCTGGTCTTGGCCACGGAATCAAACGCGGCCACCGCATCCTGCTTCTTGCCCTGCGAAAGAAGGGCGTGGCCAAGCGCCACCTTCGCCCCATCCGGATCGGCCAACTTTCCCTTCATGCCAGCCCGGATCGCATCTTCGGCGTCCTTGCTCTTGCCGAAGCTCCAATAAATCAGTCCGAGCTTCACGCTGGCATTGGGGTCGGCTGCGGCCCTTTTTTGCAGGTCGCTTTGGATGGCCGTATTGGCCGCCGTGTCGTCGCTGATCTTCTTGAACAGCCGCGTCAGGCGTTCCCCACTCTGCACCGCCTTGACGCTCACGCCCTTGTCCAGCGTAGCCTTCGCTTCAGCGGGATAACCGGCGACCAGGGCTTCTTGAGCCATTTCCAGATAGTCGGCGTCCGATTTGAGATCGCCGAGGGCGAAGCGCAGACGATAGATATCCATCGTCTGTTCGTCATTGAGACCCTTTTCGTTGCGGGCCAGCTGTAGAAGATCGTGCCAATATTCCAGCTTGGGATAGTTGAGCGCGAGCTGTTCGAGCGCGGCCCGCCGGCCGGTGGCATCGTTCAGTTTGAAGTAAAGCGCCTGCTGGAATTTCAACCCGGCTTCCGAAGGTGTGCCTTGCAGCGCCGGCTGCGCATAAGCGAGCGCGCCCTTGGCATCGCCGCTATTGGCCATCTGGCTGGCGATGTAAAGTCGGGTCTCGTTGTCAAGATTGTTGCCAAGCTGGTCGGAATA
>DATLVC010000179.1:0-15913 GCA_035577685.1 Micropepsaceae bacterium
ATGGAATAGCGAAAAGATTGTTGTGTTGAATCCTCAAATTAGACATTGGCGGTCGAAATTGTTCTGTCCCACATGAAATTTATGCTGAGCTCATGCTGCTGGCGTGGTTGCACAATCACGCGCCCTTCATAACAAAGGGAAGAACATCCGCCGCCTTAGCCCGCGGTCCACATTGGCGGCGCGGATTTCAAGCGGCGGATAAGATCCTGACGTTCCGCTTCCAGCTCGGCCGGCAGGCGATCGCCGAAGCTGCCAAAATGCTCGGCCTGTTCCTCGGCTTCTTCCAGCCCCTCGGCGCGGTCGATGTCGGTGATGCGGTGGAATTTGGCGGGCGGAAAATCCAGACCCTTCCAATGCAGATCCTGATAGCGCGGCTGGAAGCCGAACGGCCCTTCCGGCGCATCCTTCGCCCGTCCATTGACGCGGTCGACGATCCATTTCAGCACGCGCATATTGTCGCCGAAGCCCGGCCACACGAATTTGCCGTTGTCATCCTTGCGGAACCAGTTGACGCGATAGATGCGCGGCAGCTTGGTGACTTTGTTCTTGATGCCGAGCCAATGCTTCCAATAATCGCCCATGTTGTAGCCGCAGAACGGCAACATCGCGAAAGGATCGCGCCGGATCGCCGCCTGATTTTCCGCAGCCGCCGTCGCCTCCGAACCCATCACGGACGCCCAATACACACCGGCTTCCCAATTGCGCGCCTCGTAGACGAGCGGGAACGTCTTGGACAACCGGCCGCCGAAGATGAAGGCCGAAATGGGTACGCCTTCCGGATCATCGCCGGCGGTATCGAAGCTCGGACATTGGCGCGCCGACACGGTGAAGCGCGAATTGGGATGGGCGGCCTTGCGCCCCGATTCGGGCGTCCAATCCTTGCCCTGCCAATCGATCAGATGCGCCGGCGGTTGGTCCGTCAGGCCTTCCCACCACACATCGCCATCGTCGGTGAGCCCGACATTGGTGAAGATCACATCGCGGTTCAGCATCCGCACCGCATTGGGATTGGATTTCATGCCGGTGCCGGGTGCGACGCCGAAGAAACCGGCTTCCGGATTGATGGCGCGGAAGGTGCCATCGGGCCGCGGTTTGATCCAAGCGATGTCGTCACCGATGGTGGAGACTTTCCAGCCGTCGAAGCCGTCTGGCGGCACCACCATCGAGAAATTGGTCTTGCCGCAGGCTGACGGGAATGCGGCCGCGACATAGGTCTTTTCGCCTTGCGGGCTCTCGACGCCCAGGATGAGCATATGTTCGGCAAGCCAGCCCTGATCGCGGCCCATCAGCGAGGCGATGCGGAGCGAGAAGCATTTCTTTCCGAGCAGCGCATTGCCGCCATAGCCCGAGCCGAAGGAATGGATCGAATAATCGTCCGGGAAATGGACGATGTATTTGTGCTCGGCATTGCAGGGCCAAGCGACGTCTTTCTGCCCCGGCGCCAGCGGTGCGCCCACCGAATGCAGGCAATGGATGAAATCGCCATCGCCGAGATGATCGAGCGCCTTCTGCCCCATGCGGGTCATGATGCGCATGCTGACGGCGACATAGGGTGAATCGGTCAGTTGGACACCGATATGGGAGATCGGCGAGCCGATCGGGCCCATGCTGAAGGGAATGACATACATGGTGCGCCCGCGCATCGCGCCCGTGAACAGGCCGTCGAGCTTCGCGCGCATTTCTTTCGGGTCGATCCAATTGTTGGTCGGACCCGCGTCTTCCTTTTTCGCGGAACAGATGAAGGTGCGGTCTTCGACGCGCGCAACGTCGGCGGGATCGGAGCGGCAGAGATAGGAGTTGGGGCGCTTCTTCTCGTTGAGCTTGATGAAGGTGCCGGCTGCCACCATCTCCGCGCACAGCCGGTCATATTCGGCCTGGCTGCCATCGCACCAATAGATCGAGTCGGGTTTGCATTTCGCCGCGACGTCATCGACCCAGGCGAGAAGTTTCTTGTTGCGTGTGGGATTTGCCGGAACGGCCATCGGTACAGTCATGCTCAACCCTCTTACTGCGATAGGCCAGGCCCTTTCCGACGACCGGGGGTGGTCCGGGACCTGGGCTCTGCCTTGGCGAAGCTCCCGCCCGCCTCAATGATGAAACACCCCGCTTCGCCCTCTGGTGGCGCGTCGTCCGCAGGCAGAAGAAATGTTGCCGCCGACGGGCGCGAGATGCCTCCCGCTTCTTTCGATGCAAGTCACCCTCGCGGATGACCCGACCGAATGGCCGTTTATCGATCCAACCCGGCTCCGGGGCAAGATAGATTGCTGGGCAAAGTGCCGCAATCACGCCCCGCCGCTCTGGTTAACCCGCTCCATATATTTCAGATTTCTGAAGGAGGTGGGCGGCATGCTAAGAGGAGCCATGAACGAGATGTCCCCCGTACGGCCCGTGCTCCAGGACGAGCAGATCGAGCGCTATGCGCGCCATATCGTGCTGCGCGAAGTGGGCGGTGCCGGCCAGGCCAAGCTGCTGGCGGCGCGCGTGCTGGTCATCGGGGCGGGGGGATTGGGCAGCCCGCTGATCCTCTATCTCGCAGCTGCGGGGGTGGGAACCATCGGTGTCGTCGATTTCGACCGGGTGAGCCTTTCCAACCTGCAGCGCCAGATCGCCCACCGAACGCAGGATGTTGGGCGGATGAAGACCGAATCCGCCCGCGATACGGCCAGAAGCCTCAATCCCGATGTGACGCTGATTGCCCATAATGAGCGCCTGACATCGGCGAACGCGGCCGCCCTGATCGGTGATTATGACATCGTGGCCGACGGGTCGGACAATTTCGCGACGCGGTTTCTGATCAACGATGCCTGTTATTTCGGACGGAAGGTTCTAGTCTCCGCCGCAGTGACGGAATTCGACGGCCAGCTCGCCACCTACAAGGCCTGGGACACGACCGCGCCCTATCCCTGCTATCGCTGCCTGTTCGCCGAACCGCCCCCCGCCGGTCTGGCGCCCAATTGCAGCGAAACCGGCGTGCTCGGCGCGGTCGCGGGGGTCATGGGAACGCTTCAGGCGGTCGAGGTTCTGAAGGAGATTGTCGGCGTCGGCGACAGTCTGGCCGGGCGGCTTCTGATCTATGACGCGCTGGCGGCCCAGTTCCGCAATTTGAAGGTGCCACCCGACCCGGCCTGCCGGCTTTGCGGGCCTTCGGCCAGCATTCGCGATCTTTCCATCCATGCCGAGCCCGCCGGACCAGCGTGCTTAACCGGCGCTTAAGGCCGCGCCGTTAACGTTATCCCCGCCTGACCGCTGGGGAAACCATGTCTCAAGTCCATTTCGAAATCTTCCGACAACAGGGAAAGAGCGGCGGTGGCTGGTCCCTGGTGGAAGCTATGGAGGATCGCCAAGCCGCGCTCGACCGCGCCCGCACCATGCTGGACGAAGGGCAAGCGACCGCCGTGCGTGTGGTGAAGGAAACCTATCAGGCCTCCACCGGCGATTATATGAGCCTCACCATCTTCGAAGGCGGCCAGACCGAGGTCAAAAAGAAGAACAAGAAGGTCGAGGACATCGACAGCCTGTCGCCCTGCTTCAAGCCCGACGATCTCTATTCCTATCACGCGCGCATGACCATGACGCGCATCCTGGGCGATTGGCTGGGACGGCAGAAGCTGACCGTGACCGAGCTCATCCACAGCGCCTCGGCACTGGAGAAATTCGAAGCGACCGGCACCACCTACCAGCATGCCGTGCAAAAGGTGGCAGTGGCGCAAGCCTCCGAATCCGAATCCTCCGTAACGCAAATCGTCAAACAGCTGAACGAGCTTTGCACCACGGCCATTCACCGCGTCTACAAGGACGAGAAACGCAATCTCTTTCCCGAAGTCCAGCCCGGACAATTCGGACCGCTCGCGACAAAACTCGGCCTCAGTATCGAATCGCGCTACATCCTCAACGGCGCGCTCGCGAAATATCTGGCACCGGCCCGGAACTGGGACGCGAAGCTGCAACGGCTGCTGGTGCTGATGGCGGAATTGCCAGCCGAAGGGCCGGGCCGCGCGCTGCTTCTGACCGCCATCGATACGCTGGTGGCCGAGATGCTGAATGGTGCGGCAGCGCTTGCCGATTTGCTCGGGCACAATCCCGACCTCGGTCACGCGCTCCTCAATCTGGTGGAACTGTTCCTCGGCACCGTTGTCAATGTGGGGGAAGGCGGAGGCCGCGGCATCAACGATCTCGCCCGCTCCTTTGCCAAGGACGAACTTCCCGAGGCCCGCACTGCGATCGCAGGGCGCATCCTCGCCGAGCTGAAAGGCCTGAAACGCCTTTGTCCCAGTTCGCTGGAAGAGGAATTCAAAATGCTGCGCCGGCTCGGCAATCAGCTGGTGCGCGGCCAGGGCAAATATCTCTCCAACCAGGATCTGATCGGCGCCTTCACCGAGCGCTCGCGCCGCCTCGTCACCCATGAGCCGCTGCAGCAATTCATGCAGATGTGCAAATCCTCGGACGAGAAGCTGGAACGGCTGCTCGTGGTCGAAGAGAACATCGTCGGCGCGGAGAACAAACGCATGCTCTCGACGTTCATGATGCCGATCATCACGTCGAACAATTTCGAAGATCAGCTCTCTGCCGGTGCACCGGTGGCCCAGCGCCTCAGACGCGTGGCCGAGCTGCAGGAGCGCGTGCTGCGTTCCGGCTTCCAGGACGTGCAGAAGAACCAGATCGCCGTCGCGCTCGACGCGGTGGCGCAGCGCATCGAGACGCGCGCGAAATTCCTCGCTTCCATCGAGGCCAGGATTACAAACCCAATCGAACGGGCGCAGACCTTGCTTAAGCTGTGTGCGGCTGGAATCTTCACCCAGGGCGATCTGATGATGAAAGCGCGGCGGCTTCTCATCGCTTCTCTGGCGAAGCCGGGCTTTCTGTCCACCTATATTGCGCAGCTTGAACAGGAGCGCCGCACCGGCGTGGACCGCGACAAGGTGCTGGCCGATCTCGCGACGCAGCTTGAAGGTGTCGGCATTTCCCCTGAAGATGCATTGCGGGCGCTCGCGGCGTAATCGCGGGCGCTAATGCGCTTCGTCCCAGTTCTTCCCCGAACGCGCATCCACCACCAAAGGCACGCGCAATTGCACCACCGGCAGTGGTGCCTTCTCCATCACCGTGCGCGCGACATCGCAGACCTGTCTCGCCTGGTCATCGGCTACCTCCAGAACCAACTCGTCATGCACCTGCAGCAGCAGATGCGCGTCGAGGTCATTCTCCACAAGCGCTGGGCCTAACCGCACCATGGCGCGGCGGATGATATCGGCCGCAGAGCCCTGGATCGGCGCATTGATCGCCTGACGCTCGCCGAAGGCGCGGGTGGCGGCATTCGATGCCTTCACGTCGCGGATGTGGATGCGGCGGCCGAAGATCGTCTCGACATAGCCGTGCTCGCGCACAAACGCTTTGGTCGCTTCCATGTAATCGCGGATGCCGGGGAAGCGCTCGAAATATTTCTTGATATAGGCGTCGGCCTCGCCGCGCGGAATGGCGAGCTGATTGGCAAGACCGAAGGCGGAAATGCCATAGATGATGCCGAAATTGATCGCCTTGGCGCGGCGCCGGATTTCGGGCGGCATGTCTTTAACCGGCACGCCGAACATTTCGGAGGCCGTCATGGCATGAATATCGAGCCCATCAGCGAAGGCCTGGCGCAACGCCGGCACGTCGGCGATATGCGCGAGCAGCCGCAGCTCGATCTGGGAATAATCGGCCGACACCAGGCAGCGTCCTTCCGGCGCCACGAAGGCACGGCGGATGCGGCGGCCTTCCTCGGTGCGGATCGGGATGTTCTGCAGATTGGGCTCGTTCGAGGAGAGCCGCCCGGTGGTCGTCGCGCCCAGCGCGTAAGAGGTATGCACGCGCCCCGTCGTCGGATTGACATAGGTGGGAAGCGCATCGGTGTAAGTGGATTTGAGCTTGGACAGCTGACGCCATTCGAGAATGGTCTTCGGCAGCGCGTGCCCCTGCGCGGCCAGCTCTTCGAGGATATCGGCATCGGTCGACCAGGCGCCGGTCTTGGTTCGCCGGCCGCCGGGCAGCGAGAATTTGTCAAACAGGATGTCGCCCAATTGCTTGGGCGAACCGAGATTGAATTTCTCGCCCGCATGCCGGCAGCATTCCTCTTCCAGCCGCGCCATGGTCTGGGCAAAATCATTCGAGAGCTTGGCGAGGAAGGCCGGCGCGATGGCGATGCCGGTGCGCTCCATCTCGGCGAGCACACCAATCAGCGGACGTTCGAGCGTTTCGTAGACCGTCATGCGCCGCTCCGCGACCAGCCGCGGCTTCAGCAGCCCATGCAGGCGCAGGGCGATGTCGGCACGTTCGGCGACATAGCGTGTGGCTTGCGCGATAGGGAGTTGCTCAAAAGAAATCCTGTCCCGGCCTTTGCCGGTGATCTCGCCGAGTGCGATCGGGCTGTGCTGGAGATGCGCTTCGGACAGCTCTTCCAGCCCATGTCCATGCAGCCCCACATCGAGCACATAGGACAGCAGCAGCGTATCATCGAGCGCGCGCAAACGAAGCCCGCGCTGCGCCAACAGCACCAGGGCGAATTTCAGATTGTGCCCGATCTTGAGAATGCTGTCGTCTTCGGCGGCGGGGGCCAGAATCTTGAGGGCCTCGGATTCCGTCAATTGTGCGGGGGCCGCGGCGGCAAGTTGCAGCTCGCCATCCACACGATGCCCGAGCGGGATATAGCAGGCCTTGCCCGGCGACGTGGCGAGCGCCATTCCGATCAGCCGCGCGCGCATGGGATCGATGGAATCGGCCTCCAGCGCAATCGCGAGCTGGCCGGAGTCCTGCGCGGCGGCAAGCCAGCGGTTCAGCGCCACCGCATCGGTGATGGTTTCATAACCACCGTAATCGATGGGGCGCAGCAGAGCCGTGCGATCCATCACCGCGCCGGGACAGCTCTTCAGGTCGGCCGCAACCGGGGTGGGCAGCGCCTCCGCACGCGCCGGCATCGGCGGGGGGGCTGTGGCGGCAGCGATATCCGATTCTTCGACGCCGAGCTTCACCGCGGCGCGGCGCAGGAGATTGAAGAATTCCAGCGATTTCAGGAAGGGGATCAGCTTGGCCGGATCGGGATTGGAAACGGCGAAGTCCTCGATGGCTTCGTCCAGCGGCACCTTTTCGTCGAGCTTCACCAGCCGTGCGGAGAGCCGCGCCTGCTCGGCATATTCGATCAGCGACTCGCGGCATTTGTTCTGTTTGATCTCGCTCGCACGCGCCAGCAGCGTTTCGAGATCGCCGAATTCGCCGATCAGCTTGGCCGCCGTCTTCACGCCAATGCCCGGCACGCCCGGGACATTGTCGATGGAATCTCCGATCAAGGCCTGCACGTCGATCACCTTTTCCGGGGGCACGCCGAATTTCTCGATCACTTCGGCGGGGCCGATGCGCCGGTTCTTGACCGGGTCCAGCATCTCCACCTTGCCGTCATGGATGAGCTGCATCAGATCCTTGTCGGAGGAGACGATGCTGACCTTGGCGCCGGCTTCGCGCGCCAGCCTGGCATAGGTGGCGATCAGATCATCGGCTTCGAAGCCGCCCTTTTCGACGCAGGCGACCCCGAAGGCGCGCACGGCGTCGCGCGTCAGGGGAAATTGCGGGATGAGATCGTCCGGCGGCGCGGACCGGTTCGCCTTATACTCCGTATACATCTCGTTGCGGAAACTGACGCGGCCGGCATCGAAGATCACGGCGAGATGGCTCGGCCTGTCGCCGGCCTTGCTGTCTTCGAGGAGCTTCCACAGCATGTTGCAGAAGCCGGACACCGCCCCCGTCGGCAAGCCGTCCGATTTGCGGTTGAGCGGCGGCAGCGCATGATAGGCGCGAAAGATGAAGCCCGATCCGTCGATTAGATAGACATGATCGCCCGGCTGAAGCGCGCGAGCCCCGGACGGCTCATGCACGTGCTCGTTCAATGCGCCGCCGCCTCGCCCTTGGCGCGCGCCTCAAGGGCTTCCGGGCTCAGCACGAAACGGCGGTCGCAATAGCCGCATTCGACGAAATTTTCTTCGCCCATTTCAAGATAGACCTTGGGATGGCCGAGCGCCCCACCACTTCCGTCGCAGGCGACGCGGGAGGTGTTCACGACAACGATTTCGGGGGCTTCGATGCTCATCGGTCTTTTTCCAAATTTCCAAAGCGCGCGGATCATAGCGGGCGAGCGTTACGCCGCAACCCCGCTCATTTCACCGGCTGATGGGCGGCGGGGCGGGCGGCGGCGGGCGCTTTTTGGGCGGGCCACTCGAAAGCATTCCGAGCATGATACCCGGAACGCCCAGAACCGCCCATCCCGGCCAGGACAGAACGACCATGGCGGCGCTTGCTCCTTGCGGCGGAAGCTTCTGCTCCAGCCAGGGCGACGCATCGACATTCAGCAGCATGAGGATCTGGTCGAGAGACCGGATCACCGTTCCGCCGTGCTTTTCCAGCGTGCTGACCAGATCCGCGCCCAGCAGCATCAGGGCGAAGACGATTAGAAGAAAGCCGATGAGGCGGAAAATCACCATGGCGCTATGTTTGTAACATAGGCGACGGCGTTTTGGGGTCAAGCAAACGCCCGGGAAACGGCTCTGTCCCCCGGGCGTTGTTCATGCGCGGCATCGAAGGCTCAGCTTGCCTGCTGCTCGCCTTCGGCCGCTTGCTTCTTGGAGAGGTCCTCGCCGGTCGCCTGATCCACGACCTTCATGGAGAGCCGCACCTTGCCGCGGTCGTCCATGCCGATGAGCTTCACTTTCACCGTATCGCCTTCCTTGACGACGTCCGTCACCTTGGCGACGCGCTTGGCCGCCAGCTCGGAAATATGCACCAGCCCGTCGCGCGGTCCGAAGAAATTCACGAAAGCGCCGAAATCCATGATCTTGACGACCTTGCCTTCGTAGATTTCGCCGATCTCAGGTTCGGCCACGATCGACTTGATCCATTTCAGCGCCGCCTTGATGGATTCGCCGTCGGCGCTCGCCACCTTGATGGTGCCGTCATCCTGGATGTCGATCTTGGCGCCGGTCTTTTCCACGATTTCGCGGATCACCTTGCCGCCCGAACCGATCACTTCGCGGATCTTGTCGGTGGGGATCTTGATGGTTTCGATGCGCGGCGCGTGCTCGCCGAGTTCGGCGCGCGCGGCGGTGATCGCCTTGCCCATCTCGCCGAGGATGTGCAGCCGCCCGTCCTTGGCCTGATTGAGCGCCACATGCATGATCTCTTCGGTGATGCCGGTGATCTTGATGTCCATCTGCAGCGAGGTGACACCGGTCTCCGTGCCCGCCACCTTGAAATCCATGTCGCCGAGATGGTCTTCGTCGCCCAGAATGTCCGAGAGGACGGCGAATTTCTTGCCTTCAAGGATAAGGCCCATCGCGATGCCCGCTACGGGGCGCGTCAGCGGTACGCCGGCATCCATCAGCGCAAGCGATGATCCGCACACCGTCGCCATCGAAGACGAGCCGTTCGATTCGGTGATCTCCGACACCACGCGGATGGTGTAGGGAAACACTGTCTTGTCCGGCAGCAGCGGGTTGATGGCGCGCCAGGCGAGCTTGCCATGGCCGATTTCGCGCCGTCCGGCGCCCGTCATACGGCCCACTTCACCCACCGAATAGGGAGGGAAGTTATAATGCAGCATGAAATGCTGCTTGTAGGTACCTTCCAGCGAATCGATAAATTGCTCGTCTTCGCCGGTGCCCAACGTCGCCACCACAAGGGCCTGCGTCTCGCCGCGCGTGAACAGCGCGCTGCCATGGGCGCGCGGCAGCACACCCACTTCGGAAACGATCGGCCGCACCGTCTTGAGATCGCGGCCATCGATGCGGATGCCGGTTTCGATGACGGCGCCGCGCATCACGCGGCTTTCCACTTCCTTGAAGAGCTTGCCGAAAAGGTTCTGATGGATCTTGCCTTCCTCTTCCCCGATCAGGGCCGCGGCGGCTTCGCTCTTGATCGCATCGATGCGCTCGTGACGCGCACCCTTGGCCGGAATCTGGTAGGCGGCCTTCAGCTCGTCTTCGGCATGGCGTGAGAGCAACGCCAGCTCGACTTCATATTCATTGGTATGGACGTCGCGGGGTTCCTTGGCCGCCTTTTCCGCGAGCCGGATGATCGCATCGATCACCTTCTGCATTTCGCGATGGCCGAACATGACCGCGCCGAGCATGACCTCTTCGGAAAGCTCCTTCGCCTCGGATTCGACCATCAGCACGGCATCGGCGGTGCCCGCGACCACGAGTTCCAAGTCCGACGTCGTCATTTCGTCGATCAGCGGGTTCAGCTTATATTCGCCGCCGATATAGCCGACGCGCGCCGCTCCGATCGGCCCCATGAAGGGAATGCCGGAGAGCGTGAGGGCGGCGGAAGAGGCCACCATCGCCACCACATCGGGCTCGTTTTCCAGATCGTGGCTCAGCACCGTTATGATGACTTGCGTCTCGTTGCGATAGCCGGGCACGAAAAGCGGCCGGATAGGCCGGTCGATCAGGCGCGAGATCAGCGTCTCACGCTCGGTCGGGCGTCCCTCGCGTTTGAAATAGCCGCCCGGAATCTTTCCGGCGGCATAGAATTTTTCCTGATAGTTGACGGTCAAGGGGAAAAAATCGATGCCCGGTTTGGGCTCGGTCATTCCAACTGCGGTGGCAAGCACCACCGTCTCGCCATAGGTCGCCACGACGGCCCCATCGGCCTGGCGCGCGACTTTTCCTGTTTCAAGAACGAGCTTGCGCCCGCCCCATTCGATCTCCTCGCGATGAATATTGAACATTGGTCTTTTCCTTCTTTCCCGTGGCCGGATTGCCGCGGGTCTTCCTTGCTGGTGTAGTCAAGAAAATCTGTGCCGGAGGGCGCGCTTGTTCAGGCGCCGGCCGGGGTGAAACCGGACAATACCGGTTCGTGTACACGGCTGGGTCCCAGCCGGTGTGCAGATGAGAAATCAGCGGCGCAGGCCCAAACGCTGGATCAGGGCTTGATAGCGCGCTTCGTCCTTGGACTTCACGTAATCAAGCAAGCGCCGGCGTTGCGACACCATCTTGATCAGACCGCGGCGCGAATGATTGTCCTTCGCGTGGGTCTTGAAATGGTCCTGCAGATTGGCGATGCGCTCCGAGAGCACAGCCACCTGGACTTCCGGCGACCCGGTGTCTTTTTCCCCGGTCGCGTATTGCGTGATCACTTCTTTTTTTCGTTCTGCCGTCACCGACATCGTTTCTCGTCCCGTTCTATGGCCGGTGCGCCTATGCGCCCGGTCCGAAAGTGAAAACCCGGAACGGCCGTAACTCCCCTTGCGCCACTTCGGCGAGCGCAACCGGCTCGCCTTTGGCCGTGGAAAGAAAGACCGTCAGGCCCTGAAAATCCGCCCCCGGCTCGGCGTTCCCGTCCTGTTGTTCCACTAGCCGCTGAAAATGCGGTGCGCGGATGAGGATGGGGTTGCCGCTTCGCAGGCGAACCGAATCCGGCTCCGTCACGGCCAGCGCCAGGATGCCGTCCAGCGCGGTCGCGATGGGCCTTAAATGCTCCAAAGCGGCCGGACTATGGCCGAAACGCTCCAGCGTTTCCAGCGAAATTGCGGCCTCGATGGAAAATGGCCCGACCCTGAGCCGCCTAAGTTCCGTTACATGGCCCAGCGTGCCCAGTGCCAGGGCCAAATCCCGTACCCAGGCCCGGATATAGGAGCCTTTGCCGCATTCGACCTCGAAAACGGCATGGTCAGGGTCGGGAATCTCCACCAAGCGGGCGGCATGGATCTGGATGGGCCGCGCCGCGAGGACGAAGTCTTCGCCTTCGCGGGCCAGGTCATAGGCCCGCTCGCCCTGCACCTTGATGGCGGAATAGTCCGGCGGGACCTGCATGATTTCGCCGATGAAACGGGGGAGCTGGGCCAGAATCTGCTCGCGCGAGGGGCGATTTTCGGAGGTCGCGGTAACCTTGCCTTCCAGATCGTCGGTGTCGCGGCTTTCGCCCCAGCGCGCGGTGAAGCGGTAGAGCTTCTCGCCCTCCATGGCATAGGGGACGGTTTTGGTGGCCTCCCCCAGCGCAATCGCCAGGACGCCCGTCGCCAGCGGATCAAGCGTGCCGGCATGGCCGGCCTTGGCCGCGTCGAACAGCCGCCGCACCCGCGTCACCGCCTGGGTCGAGGTCATGGAACCGGGTTTGTCCAGCACCACCCAGCCATGGATGGGCGAGCCTTTACGTTTGCGGCCCATCTTCGTCCTCGGATGTCCCGGCCTGAAGATCGCGCGCCACTTTTTCGGAATGCAGGATCTTGGCGATGCGTTCGGCTTCGGCGAAGGACGTATCCTCGACGAAGCGCAATTCCGGGGTGAATTTCAGCGTGATCGTGCGCCCTAATTCGCCGCGCAGGAAACCCCGGTGGCGATTGAGCGCGGCAATGATGATGTCGGCATTGCGGCCACCCAAGGGTTCTACGAACACCGTCGCATGCCGCATGTCGGGCGAAGGCTTGACCTCGGTCACCGTGACCGAGACGCCGAGAAGATCAGGATCGCGGATGTCGTTCACCCGCAAAATGTCGGAGAGCGAATGGCGCAGCACCTCGCCCACGCGCAATTGGCGTTGCGAGGGGCCTTTGTTGTGCGAAGCATTGCGATGGCGGGGCATTTCTTTTCCCATGCCCCTGATTGCTCGTTCAACCGGAGGCTCTATGCGCCTCACCGGTCAGAAGGAGTGAGGCTGAGTCCGAACCGTTACAGCGAGCGCTTGATGGTTTCGACCTCGTAGCACTCGATGATGTCGCCCTTCTGCATGTCCTGGTAGTTCGTGAAGGCCATGCCGCATTCCTGTCCGGACTGCACCTCGCGCACTTCGTCCTTGAAGCGCTTGAGCGTCGAAAGATCGCCTTCGTGGATCACCACGTCCTGGCGGATCAGGCGCACCTTGGCGCCGCGCCGCACCAGACCTTCGGTCACGCGGCAGCCCGCGACCTTGCCCACTTTGGAGATGTTGAACACTTCCAAAATCTGGGCATTGCCAAGGAAGCGTTCGCGCGTCTCCGGCGCGAGCATGCCGGACAGCACCGCCTTCACGTCGTCGATGACGTTGTAGATGATGTTGTAATAGCGGATTTCGACACCGTCGCGCCGCGCGCGGTCGCGCGCTTGCGCATTGGCGCGCACGTTGAAGCCGATAATGGCCGCACCCGAAGCGTGCGCCAGGATGACATCGGATTCGGTGATGCCGCCGACGCCGCCATGCAGAATTTGCGCAGCCACCTCGTCCGTGCCGAGCTTCGACAGCGAACCTTCGATGGCTTCGAGCGAGCCTTGCACGTCGGATTTGATGACGAGCGGCAACAGGCGCTTTTCGCCGTCCTTGCGGCTCTTGAGCAATTGGTCGAGCGACTGGCGCGAAATCGTCGCCTGACGAGTCTCGCGCCGCTTGCGGCCACGATATTCGCTGACCTCGCGGGCACGGCTTTCCGATTCGACGACGACGAATTCATCGCCCGCCTCCGGCGCCGCCGACAGACCCAGCACTTCGACCGGTTGCGACGGGCCCGCCTCGCTCACCGTCTCGCCGCGATCGTTGACGAGCGCGCGGACGCGGCCCCATTCGGCACCGGCAACGATGATGTCGCCTTGCCGGAGCGTGCCGCGCTGAACCAGCACGGTCGCCACCGGGCCGCGGCCCTTGTCGAGCTTGGCTTCGATCACCGCGCCATCGGCGGGGCGCTTCGGGTTGGCTCGCAGGTCGAGAACTTCGGATTGCACGATGATCGCTTCCTCGAGCTTGTCGAGGCCAATGCCCTTGGTCGCGGAGACTTCGACGGCGAGCACTTCGCCGCCCAATTCTTCAACCTGGATTTCGTGCTGCAAAAGCTCGTTCTTCACCCGCATCGGATTGCCGTCGGGCTTGTCGATCTTGTTGATCGCGACAATCATCGGCACGCCCGCGGCCTTGGCATGGGCGATGGCTTCCACCGTCTGCGGCATGACGCCGTCATCGGCGGCGACCACCAGAATCACGAGGTCGGTCACCTTGGCGCCGCGCGCCCGCATGGCGGTAAACGCCGCATGGCCCGGCGTGTCGAGGAAAGTGATCTTCGCGCCGGAGGGAAGCGCAACCTGATAGGCACCAATATGCTGGGTGATACCGCCCGCTTCGCCGGCGACGACGTCGGTCTTGCGCAAGGCATCGAGCAGCGAGGTCTTGCCATGATCGACATGGCCCATCACGGTCACGATGGGCGGACGCGGGGTGAGGTCGCCTTCGTCGTCGACCAATCCGCGCAAACCTTCAAGCACGTCGGCTTCCGCCACGCGCTTCACCGAATGACCAAGTTCGGTGGCCACCAATTCCGCCGTATCGGCGTCGATGGTGTCGTTGGTGGTCACCATCATGCCGCTCTTCATCAGCACCTTGATGATGTCGACACCCCGGCGTGCCATGCGGTTGGCGAGTTCGGCAACCGTGATGGTTTCGGGAATGATCACCTCGCGCGGGCCGGCCTGAGCGGGCGCCTGCTGCTGGCGGTGGGCACGGGCCTGCTGACGGCGGAAGGATGCGAGCGAGCGCATGCGGTCGTCGTCTTCCGACAAAGCGCGCGTGATGGTGAGCTTGCCGGAGCGGCGGCCACCCGGCGTCGCCTTGCGGGCAGCGGGAACCTTGGCCGGCGTCTTGCCGCCCTTCTTGGCGCTGCTTTCCTCTTCCTCTTCGGTGAGGTCGCGGGCGCGTTTGGCGATCGGCGCGGCAGGCGCGATGACCGCTGGAGCCGGCGTGGTTTCGGCTTCCTTTTCCTTGAGGCGCCGGGCAGCTTCCTGTTCGGCGCGGCGGCGCGCGTCTTCTTCGGCGGCCTTGCGTGCTTCCTCTTCGGCTTTGCGCTTTTCCGCCGCGTCGCGCTCGCGGCGCATGCGTTCTTCTTCGACCGAGCGGCGCGCAGCATCTTCCTCGGCGCGCTTGCGCAGCTCTTCTTCGGCAAATTTCGCGTCGGTCAGCGCGCGCAGGCGGGCTTCTTTTTCGTCCTCGGTCAACTCGCGCAACACCACGCCGCCACGATTGGCGGCGGCGCGGCGGGCTTCCTCGCGGGCATCGATAGCGGGGTGCAAAGCCTCTTCGGCGGCCGCGTGCTTGACGGATGGTCTTTCGGCCTCGGCGGTGCCCTTGACCGGCGCCGCGCCCGGCATCACGCGGGTGCGCTTCTTCTCCACCACGACCGCTTTGCTGCGGCCATGGCTGAAGCTCTGACGAACCGTCGAGGTCTCCGTGCGCTTCAGCGACAAGGTCTTGCCGCCACCGCCGCCCGGGCCTCCGCGCGTTCGCGCACCGTTGTCATCCGTCTCGCTCATTCGATCCTTTCACGCACTTGAAACTGCAAAAAGAGGTCAGCGGGCATCCGCCCGGCCCCATCACCCGCTCGAAAAACCTTCCCAGACCCAGGACTTAAACGGCCGGAACCCGTTGAGCCGCGCGGCCTCGAAAATCAGCCGCGCGGCAATCCGTCCCGGTTTGAGGGCTGCATGTACCACATTTGCCCTTCCGAGAGCCAAGCTCAATTCGGCATTGCTGAGGACATCGATCACAAAAGGAACATGCCCGCCCGCCTTTGCCGCGGCCTGGAGCTTACGCCGCCCGTCGGGTGCGGCTTCCGCCGCCTCCACGATAAGTGGGGGAGGGTTCGGCGAACGCAAGGCCTTCTCGACGGAATCGAAGCCCAGGATCAATTCGCCGGCGCGGCGGGCAAGCCCGAGATGGGCCAGCATGCGTTCGACAAGCCTTGCCTCGGCGCGCTCGGCAAGGTCTGCCGCGACGCGAACCTGCGCCTTGGCGGCCTTGGCGAAGATGCGTCTCTGTACCGCCTGCGCGAGCACGGCCCGCTCGGACCGCACCCACATGCCGCGCCCCGGCAGCTTGGCTTCGACATCGGGCACGATTTCGCCGTCGGGCGCGAGCACAAAGCGCAGCAGTCTGGCTTCGGGCA
>DATLVC010000180.1:0-3924 GCA_035577685.1 Micropepsaceae bacterium
TATTCCGACCAATGTAATCTCGATCACCGACGGCCAGATCTTCCTCGAGACCGACCTTTTCTATCAGGGCATTCGTCCCGCCGTGAACGTCGGTATCTCGGTATCGCGCGTGGGCTCGGCCGCCCAGATCAAGGCGATGAAGACCGTCGCGGGTCCGATCAAGGGCGAGCTGGCGCAATACCGCGAAATGGCGGCCTTCGCGAAGTTCGGCTCGGACCTGGACGCTGCGACCCAGAAGATGCTGGCTCGCGGCGAGCGCCTGACCGAGCTTCTGAAGCAGCCGCAATACAAGCCCTTCGCGGTCGAGGAACAGGTGGCTGTGATCTATGCCGGCACCCGCGGCTATCTCGATCCCTTTCCGACCGCCAGGGTCGGCGCGTTCCAGGACTCGCTGCTGTCCAAGCTCCGGGGCAGCTATCCGCAATTTTTTGAAGGCATCCGCAAGGAGAAGGCGCTCACGCCGGCGCTCGAAACCATGCTGAAGGACGCCTTGGCCGAAATTTCCAAGACCTTCTCGTAAAGGGAAATCGATTCCGCCATGGCGTCCGTCAAGGAAATGCGCACACGGATCGGAAGCGTGAAGTCCACGCAGAAGATCACCAAGGCGATGCAGATGGTGGCCGCGGCGAAACTGCGCCGCGCACAGGCAGCCGCCGAAAGCGCGCGTCCCTATGCCCGCCGCATGGCGAGTGTGATCGCCAATCTGGCCGCGGGCGTATCGGGTCCCTCGGCGCCGCGTTTGCTGGCGGGCACCGGATCGGATCAGCGGCATCTCATTGTCGTCGCGACATCCGACCGCGGGCTCGCCGGCGGTTTCAATTCCGGCATCGTGCGCGCCGCACGCGAGAAGATCGCTGCCCTCATCGCCGACAGCAAAGACGTCAAGATCATCACCATTGGCCGCAAAGGCCGCGATCAGTTGCGCCGCACCTATGGCAACCGCTTCGTCCAAAGCTACGAACTCGGAATCAAGGCCGCGGGATTTGCGCTCGTCAAACCGATCGCGCAGCAGATCCTCGACATGTTCAATGGCGGCGAAGTCGATGTGGTGACGCTGATCTACAGCCGGTACAAATCGGTCGTGACGCAGATTCCCACCGCGCGCCAATTGATTCCCGCGACCGTCGAGCCCGGCGAAGTGGACCCCAAGGCCGCCGTCTATGATTATGAGCCCGACGAGACGGAAATCCTGAGCGCGCTGCTGCCGCAGAACATCTCGGTGCAAATCCTGGCTGCGCTCCTGGAAAACCAGGCCGGCTTCTTCGCCTCCCAGATGGCCGCCATGGACAACGCCACGCGCAATGCGGGCGATCTTATCAAAGCGCTCACCATTCAGATGAACCGCACACGTCAGGCGCAAATTACCAAGGAGCTGATCGAAATCATCTCCGGCGCCTCAGCCGTTTAATGCGAGAAAGAGAACTGCCATGAACGCACCCTCCAACATTCCGGTCTCCAAGGGCCGCCTCACTCAGGTCATCGGCGCCGTCGTCGACGTCGAGTTCGACGGTGCGCTGCCGGCGATCCTGAACGCGCTGGAAACCAAGAACGTCGATGCCCGCACCGGCAAGGAAGTTCGCCTCGTGTTCGAAGTGGCGCAGCATCTGGGCGAGAACTCGGTGCGCGCCATCGCCATGGACACCACCGAAGGTCTAGTGCGCGGCCAGGAAGTGCTCGACACCGGCTCCTCGATCCGCGTGCCGGTGGGCCCGGCCACGCTCGGGCGCATCATGAACGTCATCGGCGAGCCCATCGACGAGGCCGGTCCCATCTCCAACGAACATATGGCCTCCATCCATCGTGAGGCCCCATCCTTTGCCGAACAGGCGGGCTCGGCTGAAGTCCTGGTCACCGGCATCAAGGTCATCGACCTGCTTTGCCCCTATACCAAGGGCGGCAAGATCGGTCTGTTCGGCGGCGCGGGCGTCGGCAAGACCGTGACCATGCAGGAGCTGATCAACAACATCGCCAAAGCCTATGGCGGCTATTCGGTGCTGGCCGGCGTCGGCGAGCGTACCCGCGAAGGCAACGACCTCTATCACGAGATGATCGAATCCAATGTGAACGTCGATCCGAAGAAGAACGGTTCGACGGAAGGATCGAAATGCGCTCTGGTCTATGGCCAGATGAACGAGCCGCCGGGCGCGCGTGCCCGCGTCGCGCTGACCGGCCTTTCAGTGGCGGAATATTTCCGCGATGTCGAAGGCAAGGACGTGCTGCTCTTCATCGACAACATCTTCCGCTTTACTCAGGCCGGTTCGGAAGTGTCGGCGCTGCTGGGACGCATTCCTTCCGCGGTGGGCTACCAGCCGACGCTGGCTACCGAGATGGGCAATCTGCAGGAGCGCATCACGTCGACTAATAGGGGATCGATCACCTCGGTACAGGCGATTTACGTGCCCGCCGACGACTTGACCGACCCGGCCCCGGCGACCTCGTTTGCGCATTTGGATGCGACCACCGTGCTGTCGCGCGACATCGCTGCTCAGGCGATCTTCCCCGCTGTGGACCCGCTGGATTCGACCTCGCGCATTCTCGATCCCCAAGTGATCGGCGAGGAGCACTACACCGTCGCGCGCCGCGTGCAGGAAGTGCTCCAGCAATACCGCGCACTGAAGGACATCATCGCCATTCTGGGCATGGACGAGCTGTCAGAAGACGACAAGCTGATCGTCGCGCGTGCCCGCAAGATCCAGCGCTTCCTGTCGCAGCCCTTCTTCGTGGCCGAACAGTTCACCAATTCGCCGGGCAAATTCGTGGAGCTGGCGGACACCATCCGCAGCTTCAAAGCAATCGTGGACGGCGAATATGACCATCTGCCGGAGCAGGCGTTCTATATGGTGGGCGCCATCGAAGAAGTCGTTGCCAAGGCGCAGAAAATGGCCGCCGACGCGGCGTAATTTAACAGCCCCTCATGCTGAGCCTGTCGAAGCATGGGGGCCTCACCCTTCGGCAAACTCAGGGGTGAGGAAGGGGTCACATGGCTGAGAAAATTCATTTCGATCTGGTTTCGCCCGAGAAACTCCTTCTCTCGGAGGACGTGGACATGGTCACGCTTCCCGGAACCGAGGGCTATTTCGGCGTGCTGGCCGGCCATGCCCCGGTGATCTCCACGCTCAGGCCCGGGGTGATCGAGGTGACTGGCGGGGAAACACCCGGACTTCGCCTGTTCGTGCGAGGTGGGTTCGCGGAAGTGGACGGAAGCAAGGTCACCGTACTGGCCGAGGAAGCCATTCCGCTCGCCGAGTTCGATGTCGCGGCCCTCGACCGCCGAATCGCCGACACTGAAGAGGACCTTGCCGCCGCCAAGACCGATGCCGAACGCGCCCGGGCGGGCGAACAGCTCGATCATTTGCGCCAGCTCAGGGCGGCTTTCTAAGCCGGAACGGATTTTCCCGGCAAGAAACCCTGGCGTTTAGCCGATTTTTTCGTGACACTTGTGTGGCATCAGCCTACCTGCTCTAGGAGCCGGTTTGGGTGGCCCGCGTTTCGATGTAGTCTTTTTCGCCAAAACATCGGCCGAGTCTGAAGGATCTGGGATGACCGATGGAGTAGTCTACGAGGCGGGCTGGACGCTCGACGATGTCGATTGGTCCCGCTTCGATTCGTCCAAAGTGAGCGCCCCGCTCTTGGCCGCGGTGAAGGCGGCGTCCTTGGTCGAATATAATGCGCCCGACTATGTCACCTATCTGAAGCGTGTCTATAAAGGCGCGGCCATGGACACCATTCGCCGTATCGAACATTGGGGCGAAGAGGAAATTCAGCACGGTCTCGCGCTCGCCCGGTGGGCGGAACTGGCCGATCCCACCTTTGACTTCACAACCGCCTTCGGCCGTTTCCGCGCCCTGTATCAAGCCGAGCATTTTCAAAACGGGGAGGGCTCGGTGCGCGGCTCCCGGCGGGGGGAAATGATCGCGCGCTGTG
>DATLVC010000181.1:0-13188 GCA_035577685.1 Micropepsaceae bacterium
TCAGAAGGCCGAGCCCCAAGGCGGCGATGGCCAGCGCCACCATCACCTCGATCAGGGTGAAGCCCGATGACGGGCTATGCGCGCGGTTTTTCGACAATGGACACCCGCCCTGACAGCCAGTCGATTCCGACCCACCACGTACGATTTCCGCCTTCGACCGAGACGCGCCCTCCACTGCTGCTGCCATCCGGATTGAAACGGATGCGGCCGACCGAGTCGGAAACCTGTTGGTCGGTGCTCGTCAGCAGCACGAGGCGCAGATCGCCGGGCAGAGTGACGGCCGGTGCCGCACCCAGGCGGTAGCTGCGCCGCGTAAGATCGATCGTCACCTCGACACCGCGGTTGTCGGTCACCGCTTCGGAACGCGCCGTGCGCAACGCGCCGGAAATCGCTTCCGCCGCCGCCCGCGCGTGGGTGGCGGGCGAGACCGGCGTGCCGTTCACGGAAACGAGCACCATCATCAAGCCGAGAATGGCGATCACCACGATCATCTCAATCAGCGTGAAGCCCGCGGCAGTTTCAGAGCGCGAGGTCATTGAGGCTCAACATCGCAACCAGCAGCGATCCCACGATTCCGGCAACCACAAGTCCCATGACAACCGTGATGAAAGGCACAAGCAGCGCAACGATGCGGCTCACCGTGTGATGCACCTGCTCGTCGTGAATATCGGCGGCACGCAGCGCCATATCCGCAAGTTTTCCGGTCTCCTCGCCGAGCCGGATAAGATGGATCGTCTGAACCGGAAAGAACCCTCCCGAAGCAAGCGCGGTCGCCAACCGGGCGCCGGCCTTGACCTCGGATGTGGCGCGCTCGACCAGCTTCGCCGCGGTGAGATTGCCCAACACATCATGGGCAATGCCGAGCGCGGGCACGAGCCCGACGCCGTTGCGCAGCAAGGTCCCGAGCGTCCGAGTAAGCCGCGCCGCCTGCACGCGCTGGATCAGCGTCCCCACGATGGGAACGTGCAGAAGCGCGCCTTCGACCGCCATGCGTATGGGCGGCTCGCGCAGTGCGCGGATTGCGACGAGAGTCAAACCGAGAAGCACGATAAGAATCAGCAGGCCCTCATTGCGCACAAAATCGCCAACCCCGATCAGGATGCGCGTCGGGGTGGGAAGCTGCGCGCCGGCCTGCGCGAAGATCGGCGTGAACTGCGGCAGGACATAGGTGAGCAACAGCGCAATCGTGCCGACCGACGCCATCACCAGAAGGATTGGATAGATCAGGGCCGATTGGATGGTTGCCGCAAGACGGCTCTCGCGTTCCAGAAGATCGGCAAGATGCGTGAGGCTTTCCGCAAGCTTGCCGCCGGCTTCGCCGGCACGCACGAGGCTCACATAGAGGCGGGAAAACACCCGCGGGTGTTCGGCAAGGCTCACCGCCAGGGATTTTCCGCCACGCACCGAATCGCGCAACGCCTGCAGGATGCGGGTTGCACGCTTGTTGTCGCTGGTCTCGACCAGAAAGCGCAGCGCGTGATCGATGTCCTGGCCGGCCTCCAGCATCACCGCCAGCTCGCGCGTGAAATGCGCGATTGCCGATTTCGGCAAGCCGCGGTTGAAATCGATATCGGCGTTCAGGAATTCCAGCAGCCGGCCACTTTTGCCGACCTCGTCCGTGCGGAGCAGAAGGTAGCTCTGGCGATGAAGCCGGTCGGCAACGGCGGTCGGACTCGCCGCTTCAATGACGCCGTTCAGACGCTTGCCCGCCGCATCGACTGCAATGTAACGAAACTTCGGCACGTTCTACCCTTCGAGGCGGATGCTTCGCAGAATCTCGCTCAGCGAGGTGTTCCCCGCGATCACCTGGCGCAAACCGTTTTCGTACATGCTCTGCATTCCCGCGGCGCAGGCGGCATTGTGAATTTCCGTGTGCCCGGCGCGCGCCAGAATTAGCCGATGCGTCGTCTCATCGGGCGCCAGCAATTCGGCGATGGCAAGGCGCCCCGTATAGCCCGTATTGCGGCAGGAGGAGCAACCACCCGGCTCGTACAGGATCAGCGGCTCGCTCCCGCAGAAGCGGTCGAGATCGAAACGCACGATCAATTCGGGACTTGCCGGCACCGCGCGTTTGCATTCCGCGCAAAGCCGCCGCACGAGGCGCTGGGCCATGATGCCGTTCAGCGTGGCGGTCAGAAGATAATCCTCCAGCCCCATGTCGCGCAGGCGCGCAATCGTCGCCGCGGCGCTATTGGTATGCAATGTCGAGAGCACGAGATGGCCGGTGAGCGCGGCCTGGACGGCGATTTGCGCCGTCTCGAGATCGCGGATTTCGCCGATCATGATGATGTCCGGGTCATGGCGCAGAATCGTGCGCAACAGACTCGCGAAATTGAGCCCGATCTGCGGCTTTACCTGAATTTGGGTGATTCCCGGAAGCTGATATTCGATCGGGTCTTCCACCGTGATGATATTGCGGTCGGAGGAATTGAGATGCAGCAGCCCGGTATAGAGCGTCGTGGTCTTGCCGCTTCCCGTGGGGCCCGTAACCAGGATGATGCCGTTGGGGAGTTCCAGTAGCCGGCAAAAATGCTGGCGCAAATCCTCGCCCATGCCCAATTGCGTAAAATCCAGATTGACAGCGGAACGGTCGAGAATACGCAGCACCACGCTTTCGCCATGCAGCGAGGGAATGGTCGAGACACGCAGATCGATCTCGTGCCCACGTACCACCAGCTTGATCCGCCCATCCTGCGGCAGCCGCCGTTCGGCGATATCGAGCATGGCCATGATCTTGATGCGCGACACGACGGCAGCCTGGAGCCGGCGCGGCGGGGATTCCATTTCATGGAGCACGCTGTCATAACGGTAACGCACGCGCAGCCGGTCTTCGAACGGATCGATGTGGATATCGGAGGCGCGGGTTTCCACCGCATGCGAGATCAATTGGTTCACGAGACGGATCAGCGGCGCATCGTTCGCCAGATCCTTCAAGCGTTCTGCGTCGTCATCGCTCGCGGCCGCGGCGGACGACGCAAGTTCGTCCAGGGCCGCATGGCCGGGCGATTCCTCTTCCCGGTAGAGCCGGTCGAGGGCCGCTTCAAGGTCGATAGGAAAGGCAACGCGAATATCCACGCGCCGTCCCGCCGCGATGGCTATCGAGGACACCGCAAAACTGTCCAGCGGATCAGCCATCGCGACCGTGATCGTGCGCTCATCCAACGCAATCGGAATAGCGCGCGATTTGCGCAGGAATTTCAGCCGCAGACGATCCGGCAACAAGGCGGCCTTAGGATAATCCCCCACGGCCGCAATTCTAAGATCCAAGAGCTTCGCCGTCGCTTCGGCAAGCACGCGTTCGCTGATGAGGCCAAGTTGCGTGAAGACGGTATCGAGACGCGTGCCGCTTTCGGCGGCCAAACGCTGGCCGCGTTCGAGACTCTTCGCATCAAGCCGCGATTCCGCGACCAGAAGCTGACCGAGAGCCTCGGTAAACTTTTCCGGCGACCAGAGGTCACGCGAGGGGCTTACGACAGCAAGCATGGCACGTCCAATCCTCGTTTCGCGCTTTTGCGCGTCAGGGCACGCTTTCGAACAGTTTCCGCAAACCCGCCTCGTTCACCGCGACGTGATTCTTGTCCAACAGCTTTGCGACATAGGCCTGCTGGTTGTCCTTCGTCTTGCGGTGACGCAGTATGGCGACGAGCGTTTCCTTCACTTCGGCAAGCGGCCGCGGCGCGGCGGGCCTGGTGGCCGCAAGACGGACAATGTGCCAGCCAGCCGCGCTGCGAATGGGACCGCTGACTTCACCGACCTCCATGCCGACCACTTCCTTGCGGATTTCCGGCACAATCTGCTCGCTCGCCGCCCAGCCCATATCTCCGCCCAGCGCGGCACTCGATTTGTGTTCGGAACTCGTGCGCGCGAGATCGTCGAATTTTGCATTTGCGGCTTTGGCTTTGCGCGCCAGATCGTCGGCTTTCTTCTTTGCCGCCTCTTCGGTCTTCTTATCGATGCCTTGCGGGGAGGCCACAAATATCTGGGCCAGCCGGTATTGCCGCGGCGCCATGAAATTGTCGCGGTTGAGGTCGTAGGCGGCTTGGATATCCACGGCGGACGGGAAATCCTTGGGCAGGCTCGACACCGAGGCGAGATAGCTGTTGACGATGACATCGTCGCGCGCGCGCTCGATCTGCCGTGTCACCGCGGGACGCTGCTGCCAGTTCCTAGCCCTCGCCTCGCTGAGAACCGCGATGCGGGCGAGTTCGAGGCCCATTAGTTTGTTCATGGCTTGCGGGTCCGCCATCGCCTTCTTGCGCAAATCCGGATCGAGCAAGCGGACGAAATTGGCGAAGTCGGCCGCGTGAAATTCGGTCGTACCGAGCCGGGCAATCACCGATGGATCGCCCTCTGCGGCCTTTCCTTGCGGGATGGAAAACCAGCCGTCGGAGACCATCACCACCAGCAGGCAAAGAAATCCGCCCTTTGCCCACCGAATTGCACGCGAAGAGCAATCTCTCTCTTCCATGGGTCCACTCGTCATTCTGCGGCAGGATGCGCGATGACGTTGGCGCGCAATTTGTCCTCGTAATCCTGCATCAGCGTTTCGATCTCAACCCGCTTCAGCCCGGTGAACGGCTCCTTGGAGCCTATGGTGCTGAACAGATCCTTGCGGTCATACGCGTCAATGAGGTCCTTGCCGAATTTGTAGAGCTCCGCATTCTTGGCTTCGCAGGCTGTCGCTCGCCCTCGAGTCTGCACGAGCAGCGCATCATACTTTTTGGCATCGGCATCGCGGGTGCGAGCGGCCGCGGCGGCTTCGTTATAAGCGCCCTGCCATTTCATCAGATTGTCGCGATAGGTGGCTTCCATTGCGGCGATGGCTTGTTTTTGCGCGTCGAGCTGCGCATTGGTCTGCTGTGCCGCGGTCTGGGCGGCGTCCTGACCGGCCTTGATTTGCTGGCGAAGCGAATCGCGCTCCTTCTCGGAGGCGGCGAGCTGTTGCGCCAGCGCCATACGCTCGCGCTCGGCTTCGGATTGTTTGGCCGTCAGCATCGCATTCTGGTCCTGAAGATCGCGAAGCTGAACGGTTGCGGAACGAAGTGCCGCTCGAAGCCGCGCCCCGCCGTCATCGCCTTGCGGCGCGGCGGCCGTCAGTCCGCCGATACAGCCTATTGCAATCGCACTAGTCGCGATGGCGCGGCGCCATCCGGAATTGCGCATTGAAATCCGCCAAGGCGGCATCGCTTGGGTGCGCGGAACCATCATCCCACTCCCGGCAAAGCACCGACGCGGACAATGACCGGCTGCGGCATCTCTTTGGGCGGCGCCTCCGGCATGACAGGCATGGTGCCAATCGCCTGCTCGATAAGCGTGTCGATTTGGGTGTCCCCCGTCGTGCGCATTACCTGCACGCGGTCCACTTTGCCCACCGTGGACAACCATACTCTGATCGTGGCGCGGAACTTGTTGGTGTTGAGCTTGTCGTCTTCGCGCAGGCGCTTGCTGATCTGATCCTGCATCAGCGAGGCGTAATGGCCAAAGCCATTGCCGCCACCACCGCCGCCACCGCCTATCGTTCCGCCAAGCGTCAGTGGCGTGCCGCCCGGCTTGCCGGCAAGACCAAACGCATCGCTGCCGGCGCCGCCTTGCGCATCGAGCGCGAGCGGAGCATCAGGCGGAGGGGCGGCGTCCTTGGGCTTGTCGTCCGGCGTGGGCGGCGGCTCGATTTTCTGTTCCACCATCTTGGGCGGCGGAGGCGGCGGTTCTTCCTTGGGCGGTGGCGGAGGCGGCGGAGGCACCAGCTTCAGAGCCATCACCTCGACGACGCGCTTCTTCGGACCCGCTTCACCATTCACCAAACGGTAGACGCCGTAGCCGGCACTCAGGAAGACAAGCGCAACGGCACCCACGACCGCATACCGGCGCCAGCTCTCACCCCGCGGCGATTCAGTCTGTCGGATCATTTCACGAGTCTCTGCGTTACGAGCCCAAGCTGCGTGATGTCGTGCTTGCCCATCATCGCGAGCACGTCGATGACAACTTTGTATTGGACGTCGCCATCGCCCTTGATGACATAGGGCGTTTCCGGATCGACGGATTTCTGCTGCACCAGCCGCTGTTCCAACTCGTCCATGGAAACGGGATAGGTATCGAGGAAGATCTTCCCGTCATTGGTGATGGTGATCGCCTTGGTCTTCGGCTTGGCGAGGCTGGGCGTATCGCTCGCCTTGGGCAGATTGACCTTGATGCCCTGCACCGAGGCCGTCGTCATGATGATGAAGATGACGAGCAGCACGTAGGCCAGATCGAGCATCGGCGTGACGTTGATGTCGTCATAGGCTTTGGCTTCGGATTGTGCCTTCATTGCGATTACTCCGCCGCGAGGCGCGGCGCCTCGGGCTCCGGCGAGTAAACCTCGGCGAGGCGCGTGACGAATTCATCGACAAAGGCGTGCAGCTCGGTCGTCACGTCCTTGATGCGCGTGATGAGGTAGTTGTAGCCAAACAGCGCCGGAATCGCGACCGCGAGGCCCGCGACGGTCGCCACCAGGGCCGCGGCAATACCGGGCGCAATCGCATTGATGTTCACGTCACCCGTGGCGGCAATGGCCGCGAAGGTAATCATCACGCCGACGACGGTGCCGAGGAGGCCGAGAAACGGCCCCCCGGATATCGCGATGGTGAGCAACACCATCATCGAGTTGAGCTTTTGCCCCTCATAGGCGGAAACGCGATCCAGATTGGCCCGGATGCTCGCAATCGCCTGGCTGGTAAGCACGCGCGGCGCGGAGGATTGGGTTCCGAAGCGCCGCTTGAGCTCGTCCTGCCCGGCGTCGCAGATGCGATAGAGAACCGAAGCATCGATGCCGCGCACTTTGCTGGCGGCAAGCTCCGCTTCAAGCCGCATCGGATCGCCGCCTGCGCGCGTGAAGACTTCGAGGAACCGGGAATTGGCCCGCGCGACGCGCCCGATATAACGCGCTTTGGAGATCATGACGACAATGCTGATGGCCATCATCACCATGAGGATGCCGATAACAACCCAGCCATCGATCGTCACCGAACGCAGGATCACGCCGAAATAGCCGCCGCTCCAGCCGGCATTTTCCTCGTCCTGACCATAGGCTACCATCGGGCCGTTCTCGGCCTGGCTCGCATAGGCGGCCGAAATGAAGGAGGCACTGCGCGCCGTCTTGGCGATTTCCAATTCATCGAGATCGCCGGCAAAGCCGCCTCCGGCATTTGCACGTGCTGGCGCCGCCGTGGCGGCTGGCGCAGCGGCATCACCGCCAACCATGCCGGCCCCTGTCAAAGCGGGGAGACTCGCTGCGAGCGTTCCGGCCTGCTTGCCATCGACATAGAGCGTCAGGCGATCCGACGCTACGACCGCAATATGGTGCCAGGTCGCGGGCGCGATCGGCGCCGTCGCCGTGGCTCGCGCGGTGTTCGCGCCGCTGACGATGCTTGCATAGGGAACGCCCTGATCGATCCCGATGAGAAGCGCATTGGCGCCATCGCGTTTGGCGAACAGCACCGATTGAGTCTGCCCGGCATCGGGCTTGACCCAGGCCGACCAGGTGAAGCCAGAGCCCGGAGCGACTGCAAGCGATGGTGAGGCCGGCAAAGCGAGGGGTGCCGTGCCGTCAAAATGCGCGCCACGGCCGATGACCGCGGTGTCGACCGATTTCACCGGCGCCTGCGAGGCATTGTTGTAGGCCGTGGAATCGCGTGCCGGCGCATTGGCCTCGCCGAAATGATAGATCAGCGTCGTATCGTTGTCGTAGGTGCCTTTCGGATCGGCGGCACCGGGCGATGTGGCATTCGCGTTGGCGTTTCCATAATAAAGCCAAATGTCAGTCGTGGCGCCGCCTTTGATCGTAGGCACGTCCACCCAGATGAGGGCGATGCCAAGTAGACCGTCATATGTATCGATATGGAATTTCAGTGGCGTCTTGTCGTCGGCCGCAACGAAACGAAGATCGCTGCCGTCGTCCTTGGCATCGGTGAATTTGAAATTGCCGTCATGCAGCCGGACAAGAATGGGCGCGCGCGCCAGATCTTCCGTCGCGCCGCTCCCCTGCGCCCCGGCATTGAGCGTGATCTTCTTGCGATAGGACCAATCATCGCTCCACCAGGCATTTGCGCTGTGCGGAACGAAAAAAGCAGCCAAAATCAGCAGGCAAAGAATCCGTCTCAACATGGGAAGCCCCAGCAATGTTCCTGCCGTCATTTTCTAAAATCCCGACCAAAGGCGAAAATGGACACGCGTCTCACTCATTTTCGTGACGGCCCCATCGACCATCGCGACAGCGATGTCCGCAGCCCCGTTTATGGAGTCGAAAGCGCTGAAGCGCGCCCCGATACCCGCGCTCGCGAGCGGAAAATAGGATTTCTCACCCGGAAGAGGCTCGCGCAGCCAAAGCGCACCGCCATCAAGAAAGGTGAGGAAATGCAGATCCGTAACGGAGGGCGAAACGACTTTGCCGAAAGACGGCGTGCGGAATTCAATGGTGCCGACGGCGCCATAGTCACCGAGTCGCTCAGCCTCAAGATAGCCGCGGACGCTGCTGGCCCCACCCGCGCTCAATTGTTCGCTGCTGAGCAGCGGGTCATTGCTGATTTGCCCCTGAATCCGGCCGAACACGCTGTAGCCATTGCCCATCGGCTGCTGCCGGCTGACGTCGATCTTGGCGTAGACAAATTGCCGAAGCGCGCCGAAGCGCTGCAAATCGAGCTTGGTGCTGTCGCTTCCCGCGGGCACGGCGAAGGCAATCGAACCGCCTGCCTTGGTGATGAGATCGTCTTGCTGCCACGTCGCCGCATAGGCCAGCGATACCGGATAATAAAGGACCGTAGAATTGGCGGGCGTCCCCCCGGTGATCACGTTCTGGGTCAGATTCTTGCGGTCGATACCGACAGTGAATGAGTGGTAGAAATTCTCGGCAGCCGGCAGGTTTATGATTCCGCGCAAGCCGAAAATCGTGCCGCGGCCCACCACATCCGTACCGGCAAGTGCTGCGACATCGCTGTCCGATTTCACGCCGTAAGCGAGAATGCTGAGCGGGGTGCGTTCCACCGGCCAGAGGTAAGTTGCCGAATAGACCTGCGCATCCGAGATATTCTGGGGCGCGACCTGGTAGGACAGGCTAATGCTGTGACCTTCCTGCCAGAGATTGTCGTAGCTGACCGAGCCAACGACACGCAAAGGCTCCGTCTTCTGATTGTATTGGTTGTTGATCTCGATGTTGCCGTGAACCGGCAGCTTGTCTTCGACTTCAAGATCCACATCGACGGTGCCCGGCGCTTCTCCTGGTTTGAGCCGCGGGGTCACTTTCAAATCGGGCTGGCGATTGAGCGCGGCGATATCGTTTTGTACCGCGGCACTGTTGCTCACCGTGCCCTCGGCGAGCGAGGAAGCATTTTCACGGATACCCGTCAGGGAATGGAATTTCGATCCCACGACACGCAACCGCCCGACCGGGTTTTCGATTACCTGCAAATGGATGACAGCAGTTTCGATTCCTTGTTCGGGAATCGCCACCTGAACCGTCTGGTACCCGCGCATCTGGTAGACTTTTTCGAGCGCCTCGCGGGCCATGTCGACATCCCCCGCACTCTTCTGCTCGCCGAGAAACGGATACACCGCTTCCTCGATGGCGGGCGTATCCAGCACGGTATTGCCGTCGACGACATATTCGAAAATGTCGAAGCGCTGCGCAGCCTGATTGGGATTCGTCTCAGCCGGTGCGGCGGGCGCCGACATCGCCGACGCGGCATTGCCGGGCGCAGCGCCAGGGGTTTGAGCCATAGCGCCAGGCGCCCCGGCACACAGCCCTGCGCCAAGAGCGACAGCAAGCCGTTGCACAATGGGGGATGCGTAGGCCAAAACACCTCCACTTCCGGAAAAGCCATTACGCAATGCCGGTGAGCACTATCAATGTTCTCAATACGCGGAGGCTGGCCGATGGACCGCTTCCCGTCCATCCTGGTTCTATTTACTTTCTGTTACACTTATATGTCGCTACCTCGGCAGACGCATTCGATCCACCGGAAGATCGCGAGCACGAGAAGCGTCAGCGCGCCGTCGGGGGAACGATCGGGTTGACCTGTGCCGGTCGTTGCGGCACCGACGAAACGCCATAGGCATTGCCCATATGTTCGCGGGCAGCGGCGTCATTGAAAGTCCCGACCTGGGTGGACGGAGAATGCGCATCGATGGGCGCGGTGATTTGCGGCGTGCCGCGTTCATGCTCGACCCGGCGCTGCATCTCGTCGTTCAGGCAATTGAGATAGGACGTCCGGTCATTGCCGATCTGCACGTCGACACAAGGCTGCTTGGTATTCGCAGGCGGTGCGTCCGCGGCACCTGCAGGAACCGTGATGAAAAACAAGCCCGCCAGCGCAACCGGTGCAAAACGCATCGCCTCACCCAATCGTCAGGGGCCCATAGAGCCAAACGATCCACGTGCCCAAACACAGGAACGTCCCAAATGGCACACGGTTCGTTAAAGACAGTGTACCACCACGCATTTTTCCAGCGAGCGCGAAAACGAGACCCGCGAGCGCGCCCAGAAGAATGACGCTGGGCAACCCATCCCATGACACCCAGGCGCCGCTCGCCGCCAGAAGCTTTGCATCGCCAAGGCCCATCCCTTCGCGCCGGCGCAATCGCCAATAGAGAAAGCGCAACAGAACGACGAAACCGTAACCCGCAAGAACCCCGATCACATTGGGCAGAAGAGCCGGCGGGTTGAAGATCCAGGTCGCCAGCAGCCCGGCCGGTATCAGGGGCAACGTCAGGAAATCGGGAAGCAGGAAATATTTCAGATCGGTGGCTGCGAGGGCCAAAAGCGCCCAGCCGAAACAGCAGCTCACCCATAGAAGCCCGCCCGAAAATAGAGTTGCCGACCACAGGGCGACGGCGAGGGCCGCCAGTTCGATCAGCGGATAGAACGCGCCGAGGGGTTGGGCGCAGGTGCGGCAGCGTCCGCGCAGAAAGACCCAGCTTGCGAGCGGGACCAGATCGCGCGCGGCGATCTCGGTGCCGCAGAATTCGCAAGCCGAACGGCCGAAAACAATGGCCTTGGGGGTTTCGGCGCGGGCTACGATGACGCCTAGAAAGCTGCCGATGAAGGGCGCCAGCACAACCGGCCAAACCCAAGAGTCCCAACCAACCAACCGCCCTTAGCTCCCCTCGCCCGCCACAGTCCGCACGCCGGCGCCCGGATGCACCCGGCCTCCATTGCGCGCCGCATGAACGCGCTTGGCGGCATCCAAGGCGCGGACCAGCCGCGCCGCATTGGCCTGAAGACTGTAATTGGAGTCGAAGATGGCGCGCGCCGAGGCGGATTCTTGCGCGGCTTTTGCGGAATTGTCGAGGAGGTCATGAATGGCCGCGCGAAACGTAAGCGCATCGTTGGCAACGCGAAATGTCCCACCATGAATAATGCCTTCGCAGCCCTTCGCGGTGGTAACGACAGGCGTGCGCGTTGCCATGGCTTCGATGCATTTGAGCCGCGTACCGCCGCCCTGCCACAGGGGGACGATGGCGCAACGCGACCGCGCCATTTCACCCAGAAGATCCGCGCGCGTGCCAAGCCCCACGATTCCGGGCACGCCGGCGAATTCCATAACCGCGTTATCCGAAAGTCTGCCTGCCACGCAAAGCGTCGTGCGGGGGCTGAGGCTGTCGTCCCAGACATGGCGCACGAACCAGCGCAAACCATCGACATTCTGAAAATTGCCGAAGCTTCCTGTCATGATGATGCGGTTTTCGCGCGGGCTGTCCACATAGACGTCAGGTACGTCGATGAAATTCGGCACCACGTGCAGGCGGTCCGCGGCCAGAAATTGCCCATAGCCGCGGCGGTCCTCTTCCGAAACGCAAAGCACCGCATCTGCGCGGCCGAAGAAGAACCGCTCATGCGCCCATTCCAATCCCTGCCGCAGACGAATAGCGGCTCTGGCAGCGAGCGAGGTTTTCGGCACCTGGCCGGTGAGGGCCGATTCCAGATTGTGCGTGCCCAGAATGATGGGAACGCCCAACGTCGAAAGGGCATCGATTTGCCCGCCCATGAAGCCGTAATCCAGTAAGACCGCGGCGAGCGCGTCTTGGCGATGAAAAGCGCGCACCTGTTCGATGAAGGCGCCGTTGGCGCGAAAATAGATGCTTGGCGACTGGCGCAAGCGAGGCCAGGCGAACGGGATGAGGTGGAAGCGGACGCCTTCGCGGTTCTGCGACTCGAGATCAGCCTGCTCATGATTGCCGACAATCGCCTCCACCCGAAAGCCGGCGGCGCTAAAGCCGGCAATCAGGTTCAGTGCCCGGATACGTTCACCGGAGTGGGGCGGGAACGGGCTGACATAGCTCGCGTAAAGAATGGTACCGGGAGCCACGCCCATTACGCCGTCAATGCTGTGGCTTGGGCTCCTGCGTGGGACTTGGGCGCCGGGCTTGCCGTTTTCGAGATGAAGGGCGTTGCCAGAAGAATTCCAAGTAGGACGCCGCCCAGGTTGAACAGGAAATCGTTTACGCTGGCATGCCGTCCGGGAACGAAATTCTGGCCCGCTTCCAAAAGTCCAATCGCTCCGGCCATGCCCGCCGATGCCTTGAGCAAGGTCTCCGCCAGTGGATGAAGGCCGGTCGCACGACGAAGCAGCACCGGTCCGAAGACCGCCGCAAATCCGAGGGTTGCGGCCAAACATAAAACAGGTTGATAGCCATCGGCGGCCAGGCCCGAGACAGGAAGCCATGAACCAGGAATGAGAAACTGCACCGCCAGCAGAGCAAGGCCGGCACAGGCCCACAGGCGCGCGCGGTTCTTGGCCAGCGGCCGCAGCATACGCTTAAGACGCGAAGCGGCCTCCAGGAACGGGCTTACCAGCGGAAACAGATCGGCCAAGAACCGGTGTGCCGGAGTGGGCGCGAGGCCGCTCGCGGGGTAGCCGAAGTCGATCAAGGCCGGGTCGTATTTCATCAGCGCATGCAGCATCTCGGTGGTCATTTTTGCCCGCCGCCATTTGCTCGCGGAATCGCCCGAAATGCGCTCGTTGCGGGACACATCCGTCGATCCGGCTTCCCAAGCCGGGTAATCGTGCTTGCGGGACCCATAGTCGAGCATGGCCGCTTCGAATGGTACGCCAAGAAATGCGGTCACGCGCCGAAGCTCCCGCTCAGGATCGGCGATCAGATCCTCGTATTTGACATGGACGACCTTGATCCCGTCGCGATAAAGCAGCGACCGGA
>DATLVC010000182.1:0-4212 GCA_035577685.1 Micropepsaceae bacterium
AGCGCCTTCATGGCGAGCGGGACAGAATCGAGGATCTCGCTACGCGCCTCGATGAGGCTGCGACCCACGCCGCCGAGACTCTGGCCGGGCGCACCGCTCAGCTCAAAACCATCATCCAAGATGCTGGCGGAGAGCTGAAAGCCGCGGGCCAAACGCTGGACGCGCAGGTGGCGCAATTCCGCGACGCGGCTGAGACTGCAGCGCGCGCACCGCAGACCGCCGCAGTTGAACTCGACCGCCAGGCCAAGGAGATCGAGGCCGTCGGCGAAGCCGCTGCAGCGCGGGCAGAATTCGTGCTCGCGCGTCAGGAACGCCAGCGTGTCGCCATGGTCGAGCTGCTGGCTCGCCTAAAGGAAGAATCGGAGGCTTTCGAAGCAGCAATCCTTGCGCAGCGCAACGGGGTAGAACAGGCTGCCAATGTTCTAAACAGCGAAGCGCACCGCCTGGATGAGATCACCGCGACGGGATTGCGTCGCCTCGAAGCGGCGCTGGTTCATGCCGGAACGGCCTTTTCGGATCAGAATCAACGCCTGGATGAAATTGCCGCCGCCGGAGTGCGCCGCCTCGAAGCAGCGCTTGCCCAGACGGGAACGGCGTTCGCCGATCAGAATCAGCGCGTCGATGAAATTGCTGCCGCCGGCGTGCGCCGTCTCGAAGTAGCGCTTGCCCAGACAGGAACGGCGTTCGCCGATCAGAATCAGCGCGTCGATGAACTCGCTGCCGCCGGATTGCGCCGTCTCGAGTCAGCTTTGATCCAGGCCGGAGAGGCATTTGCGGGCCACACGCAGCGTCTGGATGGGATCACCGAAGCGGAATTGCGCCGCATAGAGGCCGCCCTCGTTCATGCACAGACCGCCTTCACAAACCAGACGCAGCGTCTGGATGAGATCACAGACGCGGGGTTGCGCCGCTTGGATGAATCGATGGAAAAAGCGGCCATGCGCTCGATGCAGCTTGCGTCAGGCTTCAGCGGCGATGCCGACCGCGTCAAGGACGTATCGGACAGCGCCGCGGCAAGCATTACGCGCCTGGTCGAATCCTTGCGCGAAGCGGCAACCAGCGCGCACGCGTTGTTCGCGGACAGCACCGAATCGGCGCGTCGCCGCTCCATCGCTTTCGTCGGCGACGCGATGGCCCAATGCGATTCGCTCTTGCGTGCGGTAGGCGCCGTTGCCGAAGAAACGGAGAAAGCGCGGGCCGCATTGGCGCGCGCAACCGCAGAAGCCCAGAGTCACATCGTTGCACTGCCGGGTGTTGCCCAGCAGGAGGCGCAGCGCATTCGCGAAGCGGTCCGCGCCGAAACCGAAGCGATGCTCGATATGTCCGCGCGCGCCATCACCACGTTGCAGGCGCGCAGCAGCCGACGGCGCGAGCCCGAGCCGCCCATCGCGCTTCCCGATGAGACGGTGCCCGCGCCGGAAACCGCAAGCGAAGGTTTGCGCGGACTTGCGCGCCGCATTGTCTCGCCCAAGCGCCGCGCCGAGCCGCGCAAAATGGAAGCCCCGAAGGGCGGCTACGAATTGTCCGCGGTTCTGGCGGCGGCAGATGCCGGGACCAAGACGGGATTACGGCCGGGTGCGGCGGCGGCGCTGGCCGCGCTTCAGGCGGCGCTGGCCGATCTCGCGGGCGATTTAGAGGAGCTTGCCGGTGAGACTGCCGACCCGGCGCTGTGGCGGCGCTATGTCGACGGCGACCGTGGCGTGTTCGCGCGGCGGCTGGCGGCATCGATCGGACCGGAATCGGTCAACCGCATCACCGATCTATATCGCGAGAATCCGCGCTTCCACGCTTCGGCGGATACCTATATGGCGGAATTCGAAGCCATGCTCGCGCGCGCCCGCGAGGGCGACCGCGACGGCTTCCTGGCCTCGACGCTGCTGACCGCCGATACGGGGAAGATCTATCTCGCCATCGCCTACGCGCTAGGGCGTCTGGAATAACGAGGTCACCCGAAACAAGTCTTATCCGTGCTTATCCGTGCCGCTTCAAGCGTACGGCGTAGAAGCCATCCATGCCGCCCTTTTCCTTCCAATAGAAGGGCAGCGTCTTCAGATTGCCGTCCGCGGAAACGAACGCCGGATCGAACACTTCGCCGGACGTGACAGCCACCCGCGCGAAATCTGTCCGCCTACGGAGGAACGCGCCGACCTGGTCTTCGCCTTCTTCCGGTTCGAGCGAACAGACCGCATAGACCAGCACGCCCTCTGGAGCGGTCATCTCGGCTGCCGCCTCGAGCAGCTCGCTTTGCAGGTTCTCGCAGGACACGAGATCGGCCGCACCCTTCGCCCAGGGAAGATCGGGATGGCGGCGGATCGTGCCCGTCGCGGTACAGGGCGCATCCAGCAACACGAAGTCTGCGGGCGCCGACGGCCGCCAATCGCGGACATCGCCGGTGATCAATTCGGCAGCCAATCCCAGCCGGCCGAGATTTTCGCGCACGCGCGCGAGCCGTTCGGTCGAGACATCCACAGCCGTCACATGTGCGCCAAGTGCGGCGAGCTGCGCCGTCTTGCCGCCCGGCGCGGCGCAGAGATCGATCACGTTTTTGCCCGCGACATCGCCCAACAAGCGCACGGGCAAGGAGGCCGCGAAGTCCTGCACCCACCAGCGGCCCTCGCGAAAGCCGCAGAGCTCTTCGATGCGGCCGGCATCGTTCAGCCGCAGACGGCCTTCGGCGAGGGCAATAGCGCCCTTCATATCCGTATACGGATCGTCAGGCGATTTCAGCACCAGATCGAGCGGTGGAATGCGAAGGTGCGCCTCGGCAATGGCCCGCGCCGTTTCTTCGCCATAATGGGCGACCCAGCGCGGCCACAGCCAATCGGGCGTGTTCAGCGTGGCGGCGTCCTGGCTCGCGACGATGCTTGCGCCTTCGCGCGAGACCCGGCGCAAAACTGCGTTGATCAGCGCCTTGAAGTGCACCGCTTTGTCATCCGCCTGGGCCAGACGGTTGGCGGCATCCACCGCCGCATGCGGCGGGACATTCAGGAACAAAAGCTCGCACGCCCCCGCGATCAAAATCTCAAGCGTGGGACCGGCCTTGTGCGGTTGCGGCGCCTTGGGAACGAATGTGCGGATCAACGCTTCCAACTGGCCGAAATGCCGGAGCGATGTCGCGGCGATGGTCCGGGCAAATCCGGCGTCACGCGGGGCGAGCTTTGCACGCTGCTGCACATCGGCAGCCGCCACATCCAGCGGGCGCTTCTTGCGCAGCACATCGGACAGAATCGCGAGCGCGGCTTTGCGCGCCGCGAGGCCTGCAGGGGATGATTCGGTGTCCCGGCTCAACTCCAGGGGCCGGGTTGCGGCCCTTGGCCAAGTTCGGCGGCCATCGCTCGAAGCCGCGCGACGCGCTCCTCGGTCGAAGGATGGGAGGCGAAAAGATTCCCCAGATTGCCGCCGTGAAGCGGGTTGATGATGAACATATGCGCCGTCGCGGGATGGGTCTCCGCGTCCATATTCTCGATATGGCTGGCGTCGGAAGAAATGCGTTGCAAGGCGGAAGCCAGCCAGAGCGGCCGCCCGGAGATCAGAGCGCCGCTGCGGTCCGCTTCAAATTCGCGTGTGCGGCTGATGGCCATCTGCACCAAACCGGCCGCCAGCGGTGCCAGGATCATCAGCATCAGCGTCCCGGCCATGCCCAATTGGTTGTTGCGCCGGTCGCCACCGAAGAAGAACGCGAAATTGGCGAGCATGGAAATGGCGCCGGCCATTGTCGCGGTGATCGTCATAGTGAGCGTGTCGCGATTCTTCACATGCGAAAGCTCGTGGGCCAGAACGCCCGCCAACTCTTCCTGGCTCAGCCGTTCGAGAATGCTCGTGGTCACGCATACCGCAGCGTGCTCCGGGCTGCGTCCGGTCGCGAACGCATTGGGCTGCGGATTTTCGGCAATAAACACTTTCGGCATCGGCAGACCGGCATTTTCGGAGAGCCGGTTGACCAGATGAACGAGATCGGGCGCCGTTGTTTCGTCGACTTCCCGGGCGCCATACATGGAAAGGACCATCCTGTCCGAATTCCAATAGGCGAAAAGATTGGTGCCTGCGGCGAACAGGAAGGCCATGACCATGCCCGCCTCGCCGCCGATCAAATAGCCGATGGCGATGAACAGGCCGGTAAGGGCCGCCATCAAAATTCCGGTACGAACGAGATTCATTCAAAAATCCTCAAACCTTAGGGGCGGCTCTGTTGCAAGCCGGCGCCGCTGTTTA
>DATLVC010000183.1:0-13142 GCA_035577685.1 Micropepsaceae bacterium
CTCGACGGCGGCAACGACAATGACAGCATCATGGGCGGCGCCGGCGATGCGACGCTTTTGGGCGGGTCAGGGGATGACTCGCTCTATGGCGGCGGCGGCAATGATTCGCTGGACGGCGGTACAGGCACCAACACGGCCTATTACGATGGCCCGCGGTCGCATTACACGATCACGCTGTTCAACGATTTCGGCGATGCCGATCCCAGCAATGACATCTACAAGATCGTCGACAATTTCGCCGACACGGGCGGTGCGTTGGGCGACACCGACCTGTTGGTGCATATCAACGATGCGTTCTTCCGCGGCGACAGCACGGACGTCGTCCTGACGCCGGGCAATGTCGGCACCACATATGACGCCAATACTGCCTCCGATACGTTCATCGGTGATGCCAACGACAACACCCACAACGACACCTGGCCGACCAATCCGGGCAAGTTCGAAGGCTTCGGCGGCGACGACTGCATGGTCGGCAATGCCGGAAATGACGAGCTGCGCGGCGACGCCGGCAATGACACGCTGTTCGGCGATTCGACCGATCCCAGCTCAACCATCAGCGGCAATGACACGCTAAACGGCGGCGACGGCATCGACTCCATGATCGGCGGGCCTGGCGACGATCTCTATTACGTCAGCCAGACGGGCGATTCCGTGGTGGAAGCCTTGAATGGAGGCAACGACACGGTGTTGTCGGAAGCCACCAGCTACACGCTTCCGGGCAATGTCGAAGATCTGGTCTTCACCGGCATTGCACCCAGCGCGACGACGGGCTTCACCGGCAGCGGCAATGATCTCGCCAATCACATCACCGGTGGCGACACGATCAGCGACAACAACAGCGGCACCTATGGTGGCAACGACACGCTCGAAGGCTTCGGCGGCGACGACACACTGGACGGGCTTTCCGGCAACGACTCGTTGGAGGGCGATTCCGGTTCGGGCAACGATGTTCTGAATGGTGGCACCGGCAACGACACGCTGCTGGGCGGAGCCGGCAACGACACGCTCGATGGCGGGGATGGCACCGATACGGCGGTCTTCAGTCATGCCTGGATCAATTACACGATTTCCGGCACGGGTCCGTTCAGCATCAGCGATAACAGCGTCATCGCGCCAGACGGCACGGATTCCGTCAGCAATGTGGAGAACTTCCAGTTCGCCAACGGGACCTTTGCTGCCAGCGCCATCGCCAATGACGCTCCCACGAATATCGGACTTTCGGGCTCTTCGATTGCCGAAAACACAACCAACGGAACGGTTGTTGGCTCGCTTTCGAGCATCGATCCGGATGCGCCGCTCGGCGATACGGCGGTCTATTCGCTCGTGGACAATGCGGGCGGCCGCTTCGGGATTTCCGGCACAGACCTCTACGTCGCCAATGGTAGCCTGTTGGATTACGAAACCGCGACCTCGCATTCGATAACGGTGCGCGTCACGGACGCCCATGGCGCGACGTTTGACAAGGTGCTCTCGATCGGGGTCACCGACGTGAATGACAATGCGCCGGTATTCGTCTCTGGCACCACGGCGACCGAAGCCGAGAACACGACGCCTGCGCATGTCGTCTACGACGCCAACGCCACCGATGCGGATGGCACGGCGGCGAACAACACTATCGCCTATTCGCTATCGAGCAGCGGCGACAGCGCGCTGTTCTCGATCGATGGTCAGACGGGTGAAGTGCGCTTCCTCGCGTCGCCCGACTTCGAAGCGCCGGCCGATGCGAACCACGACAATGTCTACGACATCGTCGTGCATGCCAATGACGGCGTGCATGACGTGACGCAGAATGTTGCGGTCACTGTCACCGATGTGACCGAGATTTTGATCCCGCCAGTGTTCACCTCCGGCACCACGGCGAGCGAGGCCGAAAACTCGGCGGCGACCAATGTGGTCTATACCGCGAGTGCGACCGATACCAATCCGCTCACCTATTCGCTGTCGAGCGGCGGCGACAACGCCCTCTTCTCGATCAATGCGACGACGGGCGAAGTACGCTTCCTTGCCTCGCCGGATTACGAGAACCCGAGCGATGCCGGTAACAACAACGTCTATGACATCGTGGTGCATGCCAACGATAGTGTGAACGACGTCACACAGAACGTGGCGATCTCCGTCACCGACGTGAACGACAACGCGCCGGTGTTCTTATCGGGCACCACGGCAAGCGAGGCCGAGAACACGGCCGCAACGCATGTGGTCTACGACGCCAACGCCACCGATGCGGATGGCACAGCGGCGAACAACACCATCGTCTATTCGCTGTCGAGCGGCGGCGACAATGCCCTGTTCTCAATTAATGCGGCGACGGGTGAGGTGCGTTTCCTTGCGTCGCCTGACTTCGAAACGCCGGCCGATGCGAATCACGATAATGTCTATGACATCGTCGTGCATGCCAATGACGGTGTTCATAACGTAACGCAGAATGTCGCGGTCACCGTCACCGACGTGAATGAGAATGTGAGCCCGCCGGTGTTCACCTCCGGCACCACGGCAAGCGAGACCGAAAACACGGCCGCGACCAATGTGGTCTATGCCGCCAGCGCGACCGACGCCAATCCGCTCACCTATTCGTTGTCGAGCGGCGGCGACAACACTTTGTTCTCGATCGATGCGGCGACGGGCGAAGTGCGGTTCCTTGCCTCGCCGAATTACGAAAACCCGAGCGATGCCGGTCATAACAACGTCTATGACATCGTGGTGCACGCCAATGACGGCGTGAACGACGTCACGCAAAACGTGGCAATCTCGGTCACCGACGTGAACGAGTTCGCGGTCTCAACCCCGGTCGACAGCAATGCAACTGCCAATGCGGTCAATGAGAATGTCGCCAATGGTACGTTGGTCGGCATCACTGCCCATGCGAGCGATGCGGACGGCACCACCAATACGGTGACCTACTCGTTGACGAATGACGCGGCGGGACGCTTCGCCATCGATGCCAACACCGGCGTGGTCACCGTCGCGGGCGCTATTGACCGCGAAACCAGCGGACCGAGCCTTGGCATTACAGTACACGCGGCCTCGGCTGACGGTTCGTCGTCGGATCAGACCTTCACCATCGCGATCAACGATCTGAACGACAACGCGCCGGTGTTCGACTCCGGAGCAACCGCAACGACGGCGGAAAACATCGCCACCTCGACGGTCGTCTACGACGCCAACGCGCATGACGATGATGCGACCGCAGCAAACAACACGATCGCGTTCTCTCTGTCGGCCGGTGGTGACAACGACCTGTTCACGATCGACAGCGCAACGGGCGCGGTGCGGTTCAAGGTTTCGCCGGATTATGAGAACCCGGCCGATGCCGATGCCAACAACGTCTACAACGTCGTCGTTCACGCCAGTGACGGGGTCACCGATACGACGAAGGCGGTGGCGATCTCCGTCACGGATGCCGTTGATGTGATCACTGGCGATGGCGGAGACAATTCGCTGACCGGCCAATCCGGCGCAGACAGCATCATCGGCTTCGGCGGCAACGATACGCTTAACGGTCTGACCGGAGCCGACACCATGGTCGGCGGCTTGGGCAACGACACCTATTATGTCGACAATGCCAGTGACGTTGTGACCGAGAATGCAACCGAAGGCACCGATACGGTCGATACCACGCTCGGCGTCTATGTTCTGGGCAGCACCAACGGCAGCGCCAATGTCGAAAACGTGACCTTTATCGGGGCGGGTGCGTTCCAGGGCTACGGCACGGCGGCGGACAATTCGATGGTTGGCGGATCGGGCGACGACAGCCTGGTTGCCTATGCCGGGAATGACACGCTCGATGGTGGGGCGGGTGCCGACACCATGTATGGCGGTATCGGCAACGATATTTATTTCGTCGATAACGCCAACGACTCGGTCGTCGAATATTTCGGCGAGGGAACCGATACGGTTTTGACCGCACTCGGCAGCTTCACGCTCGCGGCCAATGTCGAGAATATGACATTCACCGACGGCACCAACCATTCGGGTACCGGCAACACGTCGGACAATTATCTGATCGGCAATAGCGGCGCCGACACTCTGCTCGGCCTTTCCGGCAACGATACGCTGGATGGCGGTGCGGGTGCCGACTCCATGGCGGGGGGCGTCGGCAACGACACCTATTATGTCGACGCCGCCGACACAGTTTCGGAAAATACCAATGAAGGTACCGACACGATCATTACGACGCTTGGTTCCTATACGCTGGGATCCAATCTCGAGAATCTGACCTTCACCGACAGCGCCGATCATACCGGCTCCGGCAATGGGCTCTCGAACATCCTGACGGGCGGCGCCGGCAACGACACCTTGACCGATGACGTTGGAAGCGATGTGCTCAATGGTGGCGACGGCAATGATAGCCTGTCATCTGGGGCCGGAGCCGACATCGTCAATGGTGGTACCGGCAACGATACGCTCGATGGCGGCGACGGCGCCGACAATCTGTCGGGCAATGATGGCAACGACTCCATCATCGGCGGCGCTGCCAACGACATCCTCAACGGCGGAGCCGGCAACGACACGATGGTGGGTGGGGTTGGCAACGACAACTATTATGTCGACAATGCTTCGGACGTGGTGATCGAGAATGGCGGCGAGGGAACCGATGCCGTTTACAGCTCGGCGGCGACCTACACCCTCGCGGACAATGTCGAAAATCTGGCCTTACAGGCTGGAGCCACGCCTGGGCCCACGTCCGGTACGGGAAATAGCGCGGCCAACATCATCATCGTGCAAAATACTTCCGGCGCCTCAGCTTCGGGTGCCGGCGGCAACGACACGATCACCGGTGGCAGCGGCGCCGATACGATCGACGGTGGTGCGGGCGCCGACTCCATGACCGGTGGCACCGGCGCCGATGTCTTCGTCTTCCACAAAGGCGAGGCAGACCAGGACAAGGTTGCGGACTTCTCGCACGCGGCTAGCGACCAATTGCAGTTCGTTGGCTATAGCGCCGGTTCGACGCTTACCCATGCGTCGGGCGCCGATTGGTTGATCACGGACGGCATCACGCACACGACCGAAACCATCCATCTGACCAACAATCCGGCGAGCTTGATCGCCGGCGACGATTACGTCTTCTTCTGATGATGCGAACGCATAACGAAAATTCGGTTAACCACTTGAAGTGTAAGAAGAATTTACAATGCAACGGGGCTGCGCTGGCTATGTTCTTGATAAGACTGGACATGTTTTATTGGCATAGAAATTGCGTGAGTCTTGGATGTTAGCTGCCGGTGACGAGGGGAACATTGTTATGATTTGTGGATGCAAATTTGGCCGCCTCATCTGCGGCGTTCTGGTGGCAGTTCTCGCCACCGGAGCAGCGCAGGCGGACATCATAACCTTCGATCAGGCAACAGATCCGGTCCCAGGTTCCTACACCTCGTTCACGACCAATAGCGGCCTGTTCACCTTTACGCTCCAGTCTGGCGGCCCTGCGGATGTTGATCTCGGGAGCGGCACTTTTGCCACGGCCAATTGCAACGGGGGAACCTGTTCCGATAACGGCACACAAGCGCTTTATATGTTCGGTTCCGGGGCAATTCGCCTGACCTCAGTCGGAAACACAATCAGTGTCCTGAATTTTGACGCAGCAGCGGCCACATTCGCTGCCGATCTTTTTTCCGGGGAGAACCAGTTCGACACTGAAATAACCGTCACCGGCGAAATCCATGGTGGCGGCACCGTTTCCCAGGTCTTCCAATTACTCGCCGGCGATCCCAATAGTCAGTTCCTGAACAAGGATCTCACGGGATTGGGCTTCACCGATTTGGATTCTCTGGATTTCGCTTATGTCAGCGGCGATTTCGCCGGAAATAATGCCCCCAGTGGCGATTTCGCGATCGACAACATCAGCCTCACAACACGAGCGCTGGGAACGACGCTGCCACCGCCTCCTCCGCCGCCGACGGGGGTTCCCGAACCGGGCACGCTGGGCCTTCTCGGAGCGGGTCTCGCCGGTTTCGGCTGGCTGCGCCGCAAGATGAAGCGCAGCGCGCCTTAAGCGCGCTCCCGCTTTCCCTCATCCGATCAGAAGCGGCCGCATCTTCATCGCGGCGTCGCGCAGCGCCGGCAAGAAGCGTTCGGTCAACTGTTTCTTTGGTGTGCGGCTCGCCTGCGCGCTCACATTCATCGCAGCGATCACGCGCCCGCTTGCGTTCTGTACTGGAACGGCAATCGAACGCAGATCGATTTCGAGTTCCTGATCCACCAGCGAATAGCCGTTGCGGCGCACCTTTTCGAGAATCGCGCGAAGCTCGTTCTTATCGGTCACCGTGTACGGCGTGAAGCTTTGCAGCGTGACGCGTGCAAGGAACGTGTCGCGTTCGGCATCGGAAAGCGCGGCCAGCAGCACGCGTCCCATGGATGTGCAATGCGCCGGCAGATGCGCACCGACATCGCGGTGAAGCGAGCCGATGCGTTTCCGCGTCGACCGCGCGATGTAAATGACTTCTTCGCCATGCAGGATCGAGAGCGAGCAGGATTCCCCCAAACCCTCGCTGACATTCTCGAGGAACCCTTGCGCCACCCGCGGTACGGGGCTTGACGCGAGATAGGCGCGCGCCAGCGTCAGCACTTGTGGGCTGAGGCTGAAGTTGCGGCCATGGCTCTCGACATAGCCGAGCGCTTCCAGCGTCAGCAATGCGCGGCGTGCGCTCGCCCGTGGCAGGTCCACGATGCGCGCGACATCGGAAAGCGTCAGCTGCGCGTTCTGATCGTCGAACGCCTTCATCACGGAAAGCCCGCGCGCCAGCGCCGTGACATAGGCACGGGAGTCGCGGTCGTTGGTTTTTGTTGCGCTGTCCGGAATGAGTCTCTGCCCGCTCGATATGTTCGCCATGCGAACGAATCTCACATGGATCGCGCTTAGGTCAAGCCAAATCGCCTTGACTTGGTCATGCCGGCGACTAATCTGTTCGTTATAAACTTATTTTGTGCGCTATACGCACAACGTGAGGATGCCATGCTGGTCAAAGAGCAGAACGATTACGTCACCCGAACCGGCCCCGGAACGCCAATGGGACAGTTGATCCGCGCCTATTGGATTCCGGCGCTACTCGCTTCGGAGCTTGCCGAACCGGATTGTCCGCCGGTGCGCGTCGAGCTGCTTTCGGAAAAGCTGATCGCGTTCCGGGACACGCAAGGCCGGCTTGGTTTGATCGACGAGTTCTGCGCCCATCGCCGCGTGTCGCTGTGGTTCGGGCGCAACGAGGAAAACGGATTGCGCTGCCCCTATCACGGCTGGAAATTCGACGTGACCGGCCAATGTGTCGACATCCCGTCCGAATTGCCCGGCAGCACGCATTGCCAGCGCATCCGCATGGTGAATTATCCGCTGGTCGAAAAGGGCGGCATCCTCTGGACCTATATGGGACCGCCGGACCGGCAGCCGCCGCTGCCCGAATGGGAATTCACCAAGGTGCCGGACTCGCATCGTTTCGTCTCCAAGCGATGGCAGGAGTGCAATTGGCTGCAGGCGCTCGAAGGTGGCATTGATTCAAGCCACGTCTCGTTTCTTCATCGCGGCGATCTTGAAACCGATCCGGTGTTCAAAGGCGCCAAGGGCAACAAATACAACATGGGCGATTTGATGCCCGTGTTCGACGTGGTCGAAAGCCCGGGTGGCCTTTACATAGGCGCCCGCCGCAATGCCGAAAACGGCAATTATTATTGGCGCATCACGCAATGGGTGATGCCGGCCTTCACCATGATCCCGCCGCGGGGCGATCATCCGGTGCACGGCCATTTCTTCATTCCGCGGGATGATGAGAATTGCTGGACCTGGAGTTTCGACTATCGCGTGAAATCGCCGCTCGAACCCGAGCTGGTTCAGCAAATGCGCGAAGGCGCCGGCATCCATACGGTGGTCGATCCGAAAACCTTCCGGCCGCACGCGAACAAGGACAATGATTATCTGATCGACCGCGAGGCGCAGAAACGCGGCCGCACCTATAGCGGTGTTTCCGGCTTCGCGATCCAGGACTCGTCGTTGCAGGAAAGCATGGGGCCGATCATCGACCGGTCGAAGGAAAATCTGGTCGCCACCGACAAGGGCATTGTCATGGCGCGCCGCCGCCTGATGCGCGCCGCCAAGGCGCTGCTCGATTCCGGCACGGCGCCACCCGGCGTGGATCCCGCGCACACCCGCGTGCGCTCGGCCGCCGTGGTGCTGCCCCCAGACAAGCCGTTTGCGGAAGCGGTGGGTGATGCGCTGTCCGCACGCGAAGGCGCCTCGCATATTTCGGTGTGACAGCTAGGCTTTGCCGCTCAGGCGCGCTTCGGCTTCGCGCTTGAGCGCGGCGCGATCCACCTTGTTGGTGGATGAGAGCGGCAGCTTGTCGATGAACCACACGAAACGGGGGTGCTGATAGGCGGGGGCGTGTTTCAGCGCATATTGCTTCACATCGTCTTCGCTAAGCCGCGCGCTGCCACGCACCACCACAAAGGCGACCGGCTTCTGGCCTTTGATATCGTCGTCGACCGGCACCACGCAGGCTTGCGCGATGTCAGGATGGCGCTCCAGCATGCGTTCGACATCGCCGGGATAGATGTTCTCGCCGCCGGATACGAACATGTCGTCGGTGCGTCCGACGAAAAAATAGAATCCGTTGTCATCACGCCGAAACACATCGCCGGTCCGGTAGAAACCATCCGCCGTGATGGGCGAGGGCAAATCGGGCCGGTTATGATACCCGTTCATCAGCGCCGGGCTTTTCATTTCCAGCTCGCCCTGCTGGGCGTGCCGATTTGTTCCGTCCACCAGCCGCGCCTGCACCTGGGGATGGGGATAGCCCACGGAAAGCTCAGGCTGCGCGAGGCCCTTGGGATGCGGGCCGAATACCACAGGCCCGCCCTCCGTCGTGCCATAGGCGTTGGTGATTGCCGCGCGGGGAAGCGCGCGTTTGAGGGCGGTCATCAGGGTTTCGCTCACCGGCGCCGAACCCATGCGCACGAATTCGACCGACGAAAGATCGGCGTGGGCCATGCGATCGCCCTCGCGCAACATCATGGCGATCATCGGCGGCACGGCGGTCAGCCAGGTGCAGCGATAATGTTCGGCCGCGTCGATATAGGCGCGCGCCGTGAATTGCGGCAGCAATACCAGCGTGGCGTGGGCAGCACACACGAGCTGAGAAACCGCGAGCCCGTTCATGTGATAAAGCGGCGCCGCGACAAGATAGCGGTGGTGCGAGAAATCCTGCGTCAGCCGCGTCTGCACCACCCACAAATGGCTTTGATGCGACAGCACGACGCCTTTGGGAATTCCCGTCGAACCCGAAGTGTAAAGGAACATGGCCGGCTCGCGTGGTGCCGGGGAGACGCTGGCAAATTCGCCGGGGTCAAGGAACGCATCGAACGCATTGGTACCCGCACCGCCGCCCATTTCGATTGCCGGAAGACCGGGCGGGCAATCGGCGCGTCGTGCGGTATCACAGAAGACGAGCTTCGCCCCCGAATCCGCGATGATGAATTCAATGGTCTCGCGCGGGAATTTGAAATTCACCGGCACCGCGACCAATCCGGCGCGCATGATCCCAAACACCGCCACCAGATATTCCGCGCGGTTGGCCGATAGAATCGCGACACGGTCACCGCGAGCGAGGCCACGCTTCAACAAAGCCCGCGCGACGCCGCTCGCCTGCTCATCGATCTGGCGAAAGCTGAATTCACGCGGGGGACTCTCACCGCCAAGATCGACAATGGCGGTCTTGTCCAAATCGCAATCGCGCCGGATCAGATCGCCGAGATTTTCAAAATGTGGCATTGGTATGCGTCAGGCCTTCGGCGGTGGTGGTGGTGCGGTGAAATAGGTGCCGCGCCCACTTGCGAGCAATTTCCCAGCCTCGTCGTAGACATGGGCCTCGGCGGTCGAAAATTGCCCGCCGGCCTTCACCACGCGCCCCTTCACGATCAGATCGCCCGGCATGGCGGCGGCGTGATAGTCGATCCGCATGTCGATGGTCGGCACGCCGCGGCCGGTCTTTTTCACCAGCGCCCAATCGGCGGCAAGATCGACCAGCGCCGCCAGAATGCCGCCATGGGTATAGCGGCGATCCGGATTGACCACCCATTCTTCGCGCCATTTGGCTTTCAGTTCGATGCCATCGTCGGTAAGCGCCTGAACCTCCAACCCCAACCATTGGTGAAAGGGGGCGCGAGTGATCAGCGCCTGAACTTTTTCGACCGTAATATCCTCGCTCATGGCGTCACCACCACTTTGCCGATCACCTTCCGATCCTGGATCAGACGCAAGCCTTCGGCGGCGCCTTCCAGCGGCACGACTTTGTCCATCAACGGCTTCATCTTGCCGTCTTGGATCAATTGCATAAGGGCGATCAGGTTCTCGTCATAGAAACTGTTCGAGCCGATGATCTGCAACTCGAAACTCCAGACGTACCGCAAATCTTCCTTGGGATCATAACCGGCGGTGGCGCCGCACACGAGCAGCTTGCCGCCGCGCTTCAGGCATCTCAACGAGGGCACCCAGGTGTCGCCGCCGGTGAAATTGATCACCACATCGACGCCGCCTTCATAGCTGCGCCGTTGCGGCTTGCCGTATTTCTCGACCGCCCATTTGGAAAAGTCGGTTTCCAGATAATTGATCGTCTCGTCGGCGCCGATCTCACGCAGCTTCGTCATTTTCTCTTCGCTGCTGGCACAGGCGATCACATGCGCACCCAGCAATTTGCAAAGTTCGACGCAGCCTGTGCCCACGCCGCCCGAGGCGCCGAGGATCAGCACGCGGTCGCCCTTTTTCACTGTGTTGTGGGTGATAAGCATCCGGTGCGCCGTGCCATAGGCTACGGGCAGGGAAGCTGCCTGCTCATAGGTGACGCCGTCCGGAATGGGGATCAACTGGTCGGCGCCGACCAGGCAATATTCCGCCATTCCGCCGTCGAGCATCTCGCCCATCAGACCCTTTTTCTTATTGACGGGGTTGACCAGCACCCGCATTCCCGGCTGCCAGCCGGTCACGCCCGGGCCCACCTGGACGATATCGCCCGCCATATCGAGCCCGATCACAACCGGCAGGGGTACCTTGATCCCGGGCATGCCCTTCACCGTGAACACGTCGTGATAGTTGAAGGAGGACGCCCGGACGCGAATGACGACATTTCCATCCGTCGCATTGGGCGTAGGGTGGTCCTCCACCAATTCCAGATTTTCGAGCCCGCCATGTTGGCGGAGAACCAGAGCCCTCATGTTTCTTAGCTACCCTAGAGATTTCGCTTCCCGTCCTATCTAGCCCGCTCCTCACGGATTGGCTAGGTAAGGCGCGCTTGTGGCGGACCAGGAGACCCTTATGCAAGAGACCTTCAGGCAATTTCTCGGCCGTCTGCGCGATGCGGGCGAACTGATCGATCTGCACCAACCGGTAGACATCCGCCACATCGCGACCCTGGTGGATCAATCGGACAAGGCCCTCTTGTTCCACAAGGTCATTGGCTACGACATACCTGTGGTCTCGGGCATTATCCGCTCACGTGAGCGGGCCATGCTGTCCATGGGCGCCAAGACCTATGGCGAGATCGAAGTCCGGCTGAAAAAGGCCATCGACAACCCCATCCCGCCCATCATGGTGAACACTTCGCCGACCCGCGAAGTCACGATGCTGGGCGACGATGTCGACCTGTTCAAACTGCCCATCCCGATGTCCTCCATCTATGACGGCGGGCCGATGGTCACGGCGGGTGTGGTGATTGCCAAGGACCCAGAGCTGGGCTGGAACAGCGGCATCTACCGTTTCATCGTTAAGGAGAAAGCCCTCACTGGCATCGACATCGTCACGCCGAACAATATGCGCCTGTTCGCGCAGCGCGCGTTTGAGGCGGGCCGGCCGTTACCGATTTCCATCAGCATCGGCACGCATCCCTTGGAGATCATGGCCTCGGGCTATCGGGCGCCGCTCGGCGTGGATGAGATGCATATCGCGGGCGGGCTTCGCGGCGCGCCTGTGGAACTCGCGCCGTGCCAGACGATCGATGCGCCTTACATTGCCGACGCCGAAATTGTTCTGGAGGGCGAAATCCTTCCCACGGGCTGGACCTGGCCGGAAGGGCGCTTCGGCGAATTCACTCGGCTGATGGGTGGGCTGCATTGGAATCCGCTGGTGAAGATCAAGGCGATCTCCCACCGTAAGGACGCAGTCTATTATTCGCTCCATATGCCGTGGGAAAACACCTGGCTCGCCGCGCCGACGCGTTATGCCGCCATCCGCCAGGCGCTGCGCACCGCCGGCGTCACCGTGAAGGACATCAATGTCACGCTGGGCGGCTGCGCCTTCTGGCACGCGGTGATTTCGATCAAGAAACAGGCGGGTGAAGCCAAGAACGCGATTCTGGCCGCGCTTTCGGTGATGGATTTGAAGCATGTGGTGATCGTCGATGACGATATCGACGTCTTCAACGCGATGGATGTGGAATGGGCCATCGCCACGCGCGTGCAGGGCGACAAGGATATCCTTATCGTGACGAATGCGCGCGGCAAGCCGCTCGATCCCAGCCTGCCGCCGACGCCGCCGGGAATCGTACCGACGACGGCGAAGGTTGGCATCGATGCCACCATCGGCGAGGGCATCCCGAAGGAACGCTATGAGCGTATCGCCTATGCCTATGCCGATACCGCGAAGATTGCCGATTATGTGAAAGGCAAGGCCGATTCATCCGGCAAAGCCGGCGATGAACGCGCAGTGGCGGATCTGGCGGAAAACATTCTCAACGCCATTCGTGAGACGCCGCTTTATTACACGGAAATCGCGGAGCGCTTTTCCGCTTACGATTTTCAGACGGTCGCGCGTGCGCTCGGGCATCTGCACACGACCGAGCGGCTGTGGCAGGACGCTGAAGGACGTTGTTGCGAGCGCGGCTCCAAATTCGCCGCCAAACCGCCGGGTTCGAAATAACCCTCGCCCCCCGCAGGGGGAGAGGGAAGGGTGAGGTGTCAATCGCAGACGAAACTTTCTGCGAACTTCCTCGTTTTCCCTGCAGGGGTACCTCCCATGACGGACGACGATTCCCGACATATCGTTTGCGCGATTTGCGGCGCGGTTAATCGCGTTCCGGCGGAGAAAAACGCAACGGTCGCCAAATGCGGCAAATGCCACAAGCCGCTTTTCACCGGGCGTCCGGTAGCGGCCACCGCTGCGACCT
>DATLVC010000184.1:0-5325 GCA_035577685.1 Micropepsaceae bacterium
GTGTGGGCGGCCATCAGCCGCGCCGCCCGTACGCCGTCGCGTCTCGACACCGATCTTTTCGTTCCGGGGAGGATCGCGGGTGGTCCCGATTTCGGCTCAGAATATCTCACCGCCTATGAGCTCGGCTATCGCGGCCAGCCGTCCAGCACGTTCTCGTTCTCCGTCTCCACCTTCTTCAATGTTTACGATCATTTGCGCACGATCGAAGCGTCGACGCCGACGATCAATCCGCTTGTCTTCCTGAATAACATGAAGGGTGAAACCTACGGCGTCGAACTCTGGGGCAATTATGCGGTTCTACCCTGGTGGCGCCTGAGTGCGGGGCTTAGCACCTTGCACAAGGATTTGCGTCTGGAGGCAGGAAGCCGCGATGTTTTCGGCGTGCAATTTGCCGGTAACGATCCTTCCTATCAGGCTTCCTTGCGCTCCAGTATGGATTTGGCGGACGATATCCAATTGGATGTAAATCTGCGGGCGGTGGATGACCTGCCTAGTCCGCGCATACCGGGTTATATTGAGGCAGATGTGCGTTTGGGCTGGCGAATCAGCAGGTCCCTGGAGTTTGCTGTGGTCGGGTCCAATCTGCTTCACGCGCGCCATACGGAATTCGTTAATCCGTCGCTGCCCGTCGAAGAGATTCCACGAAGCATCACTGCCAGCGCCCGCTGGCGGTATTGAGGTCGATCCATTGAGGCGCAGGCGAATCTTGTTGGCCGTCTGCATCACTGCCCTGGCGCAGGCCTCGCAGGTGACTGCAGCCGCGCCGCCGGAATCGCTTGAATATGCGGTGAAGGCGACCTTCCTCTACAAATTCGCCAATTTCGTCAATTGGCCCCCCGCGGCGTTCGAAACCCCTTCCAGCCCGGTCAGCCTGTGCGTACTCGGAAACGATGCCGTCGCGGCGGTGGTCGACCAGGCTGCTGCCGGCCAGATGATCGGCGAACGTCCCATCGCCGTGCGCCATCTGCAGGCGGTGAGCGCCGATTCCACATGCCACATCCTTTACGTCGCGGTGAATATTCCATCGGCCGAAGCAGAGGATGCGGTGCGCGGCAAGCCGGTCCTCACCGTGACGGATACCTCACGCGCCACGATGGGCAAAAGCATCGTCAGCTTCGTCGTGCAGGACAATCGCGTGCGATTTGACATCGACGACGCCCAAGCCGCCGAAAGCGGCCTGGCGATCAGTTCGAAATTGCTGAGCCTGGCCCGTACGGTCAGGCCTCGGCCATAGGGAGCATTAGGCCCATGCTCCTTGGAGAAACAAAACACCCGCGCAGGAAAATCAGCGCCTCGCTTGCGCTCCTGAGCGCGCTGTCTCTTATTTTAGCGGGCGTGCTCGTGACTCTTTACGAGGAACAGCTTTACCGCGCACAGAAGTTTCAGGAAATCGGCGTGCAGGGGCAGATTCTTGGGGCGAGCGTCGCTGCGGCTCTGGTGTTTAATGACGCCAAGACGGCTCAAGAATATGTGACCGCCCTCCAAGCCAATCCGGAATTGGAAGCAGCCGGCGTCTATGACGAAGCAGGTCGGCGCGTTGCAGGTTTCGCGCGCAGCGACACCGATCCGCCGCCCGAGCGCGCGCCGGCGGTCACGTCCTATGTCGCGAACAATCGTATTTACGCGGTGCTCCCGGTCAATCAAGGCGGCGCTGCGGTCGGCGCGGTGTATTTGCGGGCCAATCTGGATTCCTTTGGCAGGCGTCTGGTGCGCTATGGCGGCATCATTCTTCTGGTCAGCATGGGCGTGCTTGTCCTGACGGTCTCCGGCAGCGCACAGCGCGCACTTACGCTCGCCAACACGCGGCTGGAAAGCCAAGCGCGTCAGCTGGCCGCGTCCAATCTGAAACTCCAGGCCGAAATGCAGGAACGCGAAAAGGCGGAAGAGGCCTTGCGCCAGAGCCAGAAGATGGAAGCCATCGGTCAGCTATCTGGCGGTATCGCGCATGATTTCAACAATCTGCTCAGCATCGTCAAAGGCAATCTGCAATTGCTGCAGCGGCGCGTGGCACAGGGGCGAACCGATATCCAGCGCTATCTGGACTCGGCCAATGAAGGTGTCACGCGGGCGGCCAATTTGACCCAACGCATTCTGGCGTTTTCCCGGCGCCAACCGCTCTCGCCCAAGCCTGTCTATTTGAGCCAGCTTGTTGCCAACATAGACGATCTGCTGCGGCATTCGGTCGGAGACACCGTGCGGATCGAGATGAAGCTTAACGCCGACTGGCCCGTTTTATGCGACGCCAACCAAATGGAGAACGTCATCATCAACCTGGCCATCAACGCGCGAGACGCCATGCCCGCAGGAGGCACATTGACCATCGAAACCGCCAACCACCCGCCCAGCCATTCCCGAATGCCGTCGGGCGATTGTGTTGCGCTGACGGTCCGCGACACCGGAACGGGAATGTCCGAGGAGGTGCGGCAAAAGGCCGTCGAGCCGTTCTTCACCACCAAGCCGCCCGGGCGCGGCACCGGCCTCGGCCTCAGCATGACTTTTGGCTATGTGCGCCAGTCGAACGGCGATCTCATCATCGAGAGCGAGTTGGGCAAGGGAACCGCGATCACGATTCTCATGCCCCGTTATGTAACCGAATCCATTCCGGTGAATGTCTGATGATTCCAAATGAAAAACCACAAATCCAGCCTACGATCCTTGTGGTCGAGGATGAGCCCTTGCTGTTGATGATCGTGAGCGAGACGCTGCGCGATGCCGGTTATGCGGTGTGGGAAGCGAGCGATGCCGAAAAAGCGCTTGGCATCATCCGTAGCAGGCCCGAGATCGATCTTCTGATCAGCGATGTGAAGATGCCCGGCATGAACGGCTATCAACTTGTGGATGCCGGCCTTGCACTGCGACCGAATCTGAAAGTCATGCTGATGACGGGTTATGCGCAGGACCCGATTCCCAAGCGGATCAAGGAGGCGGGAATCCAAGTGCTCTATAAGCCATTCGATTTCGACAAATTGCCGGGCTTTGCCAATCAGGTTCTCGAACACGAATAAGCCACATTCTGGCTTAGGCGCAACTTTCCAAGGGTCCTCGTGGAACGGCCATGGCGCGTCATGCGTAGCCATGATGACGATTATGGAGTTGATGCGATGAAACTGCTTGCAACGGCTCTCAGCGCGGTGGTGGCCACGATGGTTCTCTCCGGCTGCGTGTATGACCATTACGGCCGGTATGGCAATGACCGTTACTATCGCGGTTATGGCTATAACAATTATGATCGCGACCGCGATCGTGACCGTTATGACCGCGACCGGGATTATGATCGGGACCGCTATCGCTACTAGCGCGAACACCTACGGGCCGGGTTCACGCGGCTGAAATCGGGTGGCCGGGGATGAGCGGGATACCGCGTGGCATCGCGCACGATTCCGGCGAGCGAAATTTTCGGCGTGGTCGGCACCGCGGGGCCGTAGACGCCGACGATCTGACAACGGGATTCCCGTCGGAAGGGCGCAACTTCTTCATCAATCTGCACATAAGGAGCTGAAGTCGGCGCGCTCTAAGATTTGCGAAGCAGGATGACCGAATTGGTCCCGATGGGATCATCCGGAAAATGCACCGTGCCAGCCTTCAGCCCGATGATGCTTTCGATGGCGAAGTGACGGGCGCAGTCGGAACGCAATTCTTCGAGACTGAACTCGCGGACATGGGCCGGCGTCAGCGGAATATGGCCGATGCAGTTCTGCGGCGTCGACAGGATCGCCCGTCCGCCCGGCTTCAACACGCGCCGGAGTTCGGTGAGGTAGCCATCGACGTCATCCATATGTTCGATCGTTTCCATGCTGACCACGACATCGAACGCGTCGTCGGGAAACGTCATCGCCGTGACGTCTTCGTGCGAAAATGCCAGATTGTCCCGGGAGAACAGCTTGCGCCCCTCTTCGAGCTTTGCCTCGTCGAGATCGGCGCAGATCACCGAAGATGCCACCTCCGCCAGCATGTTGCCGCCGAACCCTTTGCCCGAGGCGATGTCGAGAACCCAGTCGCCCGGTTTGAGGTAGCGGCGCGCCAGAACATAATGGAAGGAAATCTGGTCGCCTACACCGATGGATTTGCGCGTGACTTCGTTGTGGTCTTCTTCGAAAGCCCGCGCGAGTTCGGCGCGAATTGCGCTTAAGATGGTGTCGGGGATCGGGGGCGGTGCGACGATGCGCGTGCGCAGATCGGCATCCTTGCGCATGGCGATGAATTTCGGATGCACGAAGTGCGGCGCGGCACTTTCGGGAGGCATGCGGGAGAGCATGCCGTCAACATGCCGGAGCGCTCCGGCGCGCCAGACCTCGCCGGACAGCGGCGGCGGAAAATTGTCCGGCGACTTCGCGAGATCGAGCGCTTCCGATTGGGCGGCCGCAATGAGGGCCCGAACGACATTCTCCTGAAAGAAACAATGCAGGCCGTCCAAGCGCAGAACCAGCGCATCGTTGGGAAGATCGCGAACCGCGGCTGTCATCCGTTTCAGCGGCTTGTCGTCGAAGCCGTACCCGGCCTCACAATTTTCCACCGCAGCCGCGATGGCATCGAGACCCCCGCGGTCGAATTCGGGCGCAACAATTCGGATCGGCGTTTGCGGGAAAAGCTGCCTCGCGTGTTCCAGGCAGCGTGCGACCAGTGGCTTGCGGTCAAGCTCGCGCATGCAACGGTCCGGACCGCCGGACCACGACAAGGAACTCGCCTGCACCAGAATCACGGCCGGGCTGGGGCCGACGGGCTCGCTAAGCATCCTTGATCCTTCCGCGACTCGAGGCCCGGCACCTGACAAGCGGCCGGAATTAGTTCTGCATTAAGCAAAACTGAGGCGAACGAGGTTAAGCCCGTCTTAACGCGGCGGACGTAGGAATGCATTCATGAAAACGGGTGCCGCCAGCCGGATCGACGACGCGTACAAGAGAGGGTTGAAGCTCGCCCAGAAAGGCCAGCATGCCGAGGCCATTGAGGCGTTCGAGCGCGCCCGCGCACGTCGCCCAGACGATGCACGCGTGCTGTTCGCGCTTGGCAACACCGCCGAAGCGGTGGGTCATCGCGATGCCGCCGAGACATTCTTCCGCCGCGTGCTGGCACAAGAACCCGACCGGCTCGAGGTTCTGGTCAATCTCGGTAACCTTCTGCGCGCAGGCAACCGCACCGCTGATGCCGTCGCGCTACTTAAGCCTGCGCTCGAACGCAACCCGGCCGAACCATCACTTTGGCTGACGCTTGGTTCGGCGCTCAACGAGGCGGGCGATGCGAAAACCGCCGAAATCTTTTATCGCGAGGCGTTGCGTCTTTCGCCCGGTTACGCACTCGCGCAAGGCAATCTCGCGGATTTGCTGTTCG
>DATLVC010000185.1:0-20118 GCA_035577685.1 Micropepsaceae bacterium
CCAATTGCGCGGCCGAATGTTTCAGCGCGCCTTCTGCCATGGCACGGGCGACTTCTTCGGACACCGCGCCATGTTGGTCTATCAACGTCTCCGGCACGCCGAGCAATTCAATCTTGGCACGGTTGGAATAGACCACGAAGCCACGCTCGACGACGTCCGAGGAGCCGGCAATTTCCGTCAACGCTCCCGCGATCAGGCCGCCGGTGCAGCTCTCTGCCGTAACCAGATGCAATCCGGCTTCGCGTGCGTGATTGAGCAAGGTTTTCGCAAATTCGAGGATGGGTTCGGGAAACATCAGACCAACCGGATCGCCAGCGTGCCGTAGAGAAGGGCCGCCGCGGCCAATCCTGCCACCACATCGTCCATCATGACGCCAAATCCGCCAGGCAGTTTTTCGGCGGCGGAAATGGGCCAGGGTTTGAAAATATCGAACAGCCGGAACAGCAGGAACGCCATCACATAAGGCCGCCAGTCGCTGCCGCGTGCCTGCAGCGCTATGGGAACCAGTGTGACCCATTGGCCCGCGACTTCATCGAGCACGCATTCCGAAGGATCGTACAGGCCCACTTTGCGCGCATGCGCGCCGCAGGCCCAGATGCCGACCACGGTGGCGAGGCCGGCGCCGATAAGCACCCCCTGCCAGCCGAGCAGAACCAGCAACCACCCAAACGGAAGTGCGGCCGCGGACGCAAATGTGCCGGGCGCGAATGGTATCCAGCCAATGCCGAAACAGGTGGCGAGGCGGGTGGAGATGGGAATCATCCCGGCAGCCGGACCGTCGCGACCGCCTGGGCACCGATGCCCTCGCGCCGGCCTGTGAAGCCAAGGCCTTCGGTCGTCGTCGCTTTCACGCTTACACGGCCTAAGCCGATGCCGAGGATTTCCGCAATGCGCGCGCGCATGGCCTCGCGATGCGGCGCGATTTTGGGGCGTTCGCAGATCAGCGTCACGTCGACATGGGAAATCACGCCACCGGCCTCGCGCACCAGACTTGCGGCATGGGCAAGGAACAGATGCGACGGCGCGCCCCTCCAGCGTTCCTCGGTGGGTGGAAAATGCGCGCCGATATCGGCGGACGCGATGGCGCCTAAGAGGGCATCGGTCAGCGCGTGCAAGCCCGCATCGGCATCCGAATGCCCTTCGAGGCCGAAATCATGCGGCACCTTCACCCCGCACAGCCAAACGGAATCGCCTGGTCCGAAACGGTGCACGTCGAAACCCGTGCCGGTGCGCACATCGGACAACGCGGAAGCGACCAATTGTTGTGCCAGTGTGAAATCCTCCGGCGTCGTCAGCTTCAAATTGATCTCTTCGCCCACGACGGTTGCAAGGGACATTCCGGCGCGTTCGGCTAGCGCGAAATCATCGGTGACCGTTTCGGCGGCGAATTTGCGATGCGCATCCAGGATGGCGGGGAACCGAAAACCCTGCGGAGTCTGTGCGCGGAACAAATCTTCGCGCGGTTGGATCGCATAACCCTGCGCCGTCTTCCGTCGCAGCGTATCGGCGAGCGCAATCAGCGGCACCGCGGCTTCGGCACTATCGAGTGCCCCTACGACACGGCTGATCAGCGGACCGGACACCAAGGGCCGTGCGCCATCATGGATCAGCACGCGGTCAGGCCTGGACGTGGCTAGTGCTTCCAACCCTCGGCGAACCGATTCCTGTCGCGTGGTACCGCCCGGAACCGGTGGCCGGAGTGCAAGCCCGGCGACAGCCGAGTCATAGTGGGACCGGTCCTGATCCCGGATCACCATTTGGACCCCAGAAATATCCTTGTGCGCCAAGAAGGCCTCAACAGCCCAACGCAGGACAGGCCGGCCGCCAAGAGCCTGATATTGCTTGGGCGGGGCGGTAGCGGCGCCCGTCTGAGCCCGCTCGCCCCGTCCCGCAGCCACGATAAGCGCCATGGTTTCCGCCATGGTTCTGTCTATCCGCGACGGGTTTCTGTGGAAAGGGTACGATTTGATCATATTAACGATTGCTCATCGAATAGGCATGAGGTAGTAATGCCTAAGATGTAGGCAAACGGGCGTGTTGTGGTCAGCAAGAAATTAGCGGAGTCCCGCGTCATTCCGAGCGCGGGATATGCGGGCGCCATTGCCGGGGCGCTGCCGATGCCAATTCTGATGGCGGGCTCCAAGAACGAGCTTTTGTACGCAAATCAGGCGGCCGAGCAGTTCTTCGATATGGGGGTAGGGCTTCTGCTGAAGCAGAAGCTTCCCGATCTCCTCCCATTCGGCAGCCCGCTGCTGCAATTGGTTCAGCAGGCGCGCGAGCGTGGCGCATCCATCGCCGAGCGCAATGTTGATCTTTCCACGCCGCGATTGGGAGAGCGTCTGGCTGATGTCACGCTTACACCTTCCGGGGAAGGGGAGGCGGTCATTCTTCTGTTGCAGGAGCGCAGCCTCGCGCAGCGCATGGACCGGCAACTCCTGTACCGCGGCGCAGCGCGTTCGATGAGCGGCATGGCGGCGGTGCTTGCCCACGAGATCAAGAATCCGCTCGCCGGCATTCGCGGTGCGGCGCAGCTTCTCGAAGACGCCGTTTCGGCGAACGATCGGTCGTTGGCGCAGCTCATCTGCAACGAGGCCGACCGCATCCGCGCGCTCATCGATCGCATGGAGGCGTTCGGCGATCCCATGGCATTGACGCGCGCGCCGGTGAACATTCATGAGGTGCTCGACCGCGTGAAGCGTGTTGCCGGTACGAGCTTCGGCCGGCGGCTGCGTATTGTGGAGGTCTTCGATCCTTCATTGCCGCCGGTCTGGGGCGACCGCGACAACCTCATTCAGGCTTTCATGAACATTGTGCGCAACGCCGCCGATGCGGCGCCGGCGGACAATGGAGAAATTGTGCTCACCACCGCCTACCGTCCCGGCGTTCGCATCGCGGTTACCGGCAGCGGACAGAAGCACCGTTTGAGTCTTCCGCTGGAAGTCACGGTTCGCGATAACGGACCGGGCATTTCTCAGGATCTTCTGCCGTATATTTTCGATCCCTTCATCACCACCAAGACACATGGCGCGGGCCTTGGTCTGCCGCTCGTCGCCAAGATCATCAACGATCATGGTGGTGTCATCGAATGCGAATCCCAGCCCCGGCGCACGATTTTCCGTGTCTTGCTCCCTGTGGCTTCTGCCGAAACCAAACATCACCACAGTGAGCCCGTTCATGCCTGAGGGCACTATTCTCGTCTGCGACGATGATGCCGCCATCCGTACCGTGCTCAATCAGGCCCTTGGCCGGGCCGGGTACGATGTGCGCACGACAGCCAATGCCGCCGGACTCTGGCGCTGGATCGCACAAGGCGAAGGCAATCTCGTTATCACCGATGTGATCCTTCCCGACGAGAACGCGTTCGATCTGCTGCCGCGGATCAAGCGGCTCAGGCCCGATCTTCCTGTCGTGGTGATGAGCGCGCAGAACAATATTCTGACGGCGATTACCGCGACCGAACGCGGCGCCTATGAATATTTGCCCAAGCCTTTCGATTTGAAGGAACTGATCACCGTCGTCAGTCGCGCGCTCGCAGCGCCCAGCCGCAAACGCGCCACCACGGAAATGGAGCAGGGCGACGAGCGCCTGCCTCTGATCGGCCGCTCGGCCGCGATGCAGGAGATTTATCGCATCATCGCGCGGCTCACCCAGGCCGATTTGACGGTGATGATCTCGGGTGAATCGGGAACCGGCAAGGAGCTGGTCGCCCGCGCGCTGCACGATTACGGCAAACGCCGCAACGGCAGCTTCGTCGCGGTGAACATGGCCGCGATTCCCAAAGAACTGATCGAGAGTGAATTGTTCGGCCATGAACGCGGCGCCTTCACCGGTGCCACGGGCCGCGGCGTGGGCCGTTTCGAGCAGGCCGAAGGCGGCACGTTGTTTCTGGATGAAATCGGCGACATGCCGCTCGAAGCGCAGACCCGACTCTTACGCGTGTTGCAGCAAGGCGAATACACCACGGTTGGCGGCCGCGTGCCGATCCGCACCGATGTGCGCATTATCGCGGCCACCAACCGTGATTTGCGTCAGTTGATTCAACAGGGTCTGTTCCGCGAGGATTTGTTCTACCGGCTGAATGTGGTGCCCATGCGGCTGCCGCCCTTGCGCGAGCGCATCGAAGACATTCCCGATCTCGTGCGTCATTTCCTGCGCAAGGCCGAAGCCGACGGCCTACCGCTGAAACGCTTCGACAGTGCGGCGCTCGACAGGCTCAAGACCCATACTTGGCCGGGCAATGTCCGCGAACTGGAAAATCTCATCCGGCGCCTGGTGGTGCTCGATCCTGACGAAGTCCTCAACGAGGACGCAGTTTCCGCGGAGCTCGCACAGCTCGAACGCAGCATGCCGGTGTCCGAAGAAGAAGAGGCGAGTTTCGCCACCCTGGTCGAACGTCACCTGGTCTCGCATTTTGCCGAATATGGCGACCGCCTGCCGCCGTCGGGACTTTACGACCGGGTGATCCGCGAGGTGGAGCGGCCGCTGATCGCAATCTCGCTTGCGGCGGCGCGCGGTAATCAGATCAGGGCCGCGCAATTGCTGGGTCTCAACCGCAATACCCTGCGCAAGAAGATTCGCGAACTCGGTGTGGAGGTGATTCGCGGGCTAAAATCGCATTAGCCCGCTTGACCACTAATCATAGATTAGTTGCATGGGCAAATTTGCAACATCCTGTGGCTTTGATACACTCGCGTCGTTCAAGGGATTCAACCACTTGAGTTCGCGAGGCCTTCCGGCCACATGGCTAGCCTTCCGCTGTTTCGTTCGCGTCTGATCGGGGGGCCGTTCCGCCTCCTGCGCGCGGCTTCGCGTTCTTCGCTGATCGCGCTGGGCGTCACGCTCGCTGCCCTGGTGTCGGGCATCCTCACCTATCTGACGATTACGGGCCTCACGCCTTACAACCCGACGCCGGCCGCCATGGTCGTGCTGATCGTGGTCGATCTCTCTCTGGTTCTGGCGCTCGCGGGATTGATCGCCTGGCGACTCACGCGGCTGTGGACCGAACGGCGGAGCGGGGCGGCAGGCTCCAAGCTCCATTTGCGTCTGGTTGCGATGTTCTCCGCTATCGCAGTGGTTCCGGCCATCCTGGTCGCGATCTTCGCGGCGGTGTCGCTCAATCTCGGCATCGAGGCCTGGTTCTCCGAACGGGTGCAGACCGCGCTCGCCAATTCGGTCAGCGTGGCGGACGCCTATGTGGAGGAGCACAAGCAAGTCATCCGCGGCGATATTCTCGCCATGGCGGATGATTTGAATCGAGCCAGTCCACTGGTCCAGGGCGATCAGAAGCGCATTGTCGAGATTCTGGAAACCGAGGCCAAGCTTCGTGCGCTGCCCGGCGTCTATGTGATTGATTCCACGGGCGCGGACGTGGCGACCGCCAAGCTCCGCTCCATGCCGGACCGCGGGCCGGTCACGCCGGAACAGATCGAACAGGCCAAAGGCGGGCAGGTTGTCGTTCTCGCCGATTCCAATGAGAAAGCCGTGTCGGCGCTGGTGAAGCTCAACGCGTTCGCCGATGCCTATCTGCTTGTCACCCGTGCGGTCGACCCGCAAGTGCTGGAACATCAGCGCCGCACGCAGGACGCAGTGTCCGAATATCAGCGCCTCAACCAGAACCGCTCCGAAATCCAGCTTACTTTCGCGGTGCTTTATGTCGTCGTGGCTATGCTCATCCTTCTCGCCGCCGTATGGCTCGCGCTGTGGGCCGCGAGCCGCATCGTGACACCCATCGGGCGTCTGGCCGGCGCCGCCGAGCGCGTCTCGGAAGGTGATCTTGGCGTGCGCGTGGCCGTCGGCAAGGACGACGATGAAATCGGCGCGTTGTCCGAAACCTTCAATCGCATGACCTCGCAACTCGAAGGCCAGCGCAAGGAACTGGTCGACGCCAATTTCCAGCTCGATTCACGCCGGCGCTTCACCGAAGCGATGCTCGCCGGCGTATCGGCCGGCGTGGTCGGGCTTGATGGGGAAGGGCGCATCACGCTGATCAACCGGATGGCGTCGCGGATGTTGAACGCCGTGCCTGAAGATATCGAAGGCCGGCATTATTCCGAATGCATTCCGGAACTCGCAGGGCTGATCCGGCGCGCGATTACCGAGCCGACCGCGCGTGCCGCGGGGCAGGTCGATGTGCGCCGCGACGGCGCGCTGCGTCATCTGAACGTTCAGGTCTCCAGCGAGGCCGGCGATAAAACCCACGGCTTTGTCGTTACCTTTGACGATATAACCGATCTGGTGTCTGCGCAGCGCACCGCCGCCTGGGCCGATGTGGCCCGCCGCATTGCGCACGAGATTAAGAATCCCCTGACCCCGATCCAGCTCTCCGCCGAGCGGCTAAAACGCAAATATGCCAGCGAAGTGTCGAGCGATCCGGAAGTGTTCGCCCAATGCACCGATACGATCATCCGGCAGGTGAGCGATATCGGGCGCATGGTGGATGAATTTTCGTCTTTCGCGCGCATGCCTGCGCCGGTGATCCGCAGCGAAGAGGCTCAGGAGCTGGTGCGCCACGCGGTCTTCCTGCAGCGCGTGGCACAGCCGCAGATCGCCTTTGAAGTCACTGCGCCGGCTGAGCCGATCATTTTCGATTGCGATGGCAGGCTGGTCAGCCAGGCTTTGCTCAATGTGTTGAAGAATGCGTCCGAAGCCATAGCGGCGCGCCACACAGCTGGCGACAATTCGCCGGGGCGCATCGCGTTGGATGTGTTAACAAAGAATGGCCGGCTTATCATCTCCGTGCGCGACAATGGCATCGGCCTGCCGGCGGAGAACCGCCATCGCCTTACCGAACCCTATGTCACGACGCGGGCTAAAGGCACCGGCCTCGGTCTCGCCATCGTGCGCAAGATTCTCGAGGATCATGGGGGCGAATTGCTGCTCGAAGATGCGGCCAAAGATGCGGCCGGGGAAATCATGGGGGCGGTAGTGCGGATGGTCTTCCCGCTGCGCCGCACCGTAAAATCAGAACAGGGATTCACGCATGAAACAGAACGGGTCGTTGGTCTCGGCTGAGATCCTCGTCGTCGACGATGAAATCGACATACGCGAGCTGATGGCTGGCATTCTCTCCGACGAGGGCTATGAGACTCGCGTAGCCTCGGATTCGGATGGTCTGCTGCATGCCATCGGGCAGCGGCGACCGCATCTTGTCGTGCTCGATGTTTGGCTCCAGGGAAGCCGGCTCGATGGCATTCAGGTTCTGGACATCCTGCAGCGCGAATACCCCGATCTTCCGGTCGTCATCATCAGCGGACATGGCACGATCGAAACCGCGGTTGCTGCCATCAAGAAGGGCGCCTATGATTTCATCGAGAAGCCGTTCAAGGCCGACAAATTGTGCCACACCGTGCGCCGCGCACTGGAGGCATCGCGGCTGAAGCGCGAAGTCGAAGAGCTGAAGCTGAAGGCGGGCGACGACACCGAACTGTGCGGCGTCTCCACGGCCATCGCGCAATTGCGCCAGCTTGTCGACAAGATCGCGCCGACCGGCAGCCGCGTATTGATCACCGGTCCGTCAGGCTCCGGCAAGGAAGTGACCGCACGTCTGATCCATGCGCTGTCGCGCCGCGCCAACAACGCGTTCGTGGCGATCAATTGCGCCATGATGGCGCCATCGCGCATCGAGGCCGAGCTGTTCGGCGTGGAGTCGGAGGCCGGACGCAAGATCGGGCTTTTGGAACTCGCCCATGGCGGCACGCTGTTCTTGGATGAAGTGGCGGACATGCCGCTCGAGACGCAGGGCAAGATCCTGCGCGTGCTGATCGACCAGACGTTCCAGCGCGTCGGCGGCTCGACGCGCGTGCAGGTGGATGTGCGCGTGATTTCGTCCTCGACGCGCGATCTGCGCCAGGAGATCGAAGCCGGGCGCTTCCGCGAAGATTTGTATCACCGGCTGAACGTGGTGCCGGTACGCGTGCCTTCGCTAGCCGAGCGGCGCGATGATGTACCCTTGCTGGTGGCCCATTTCATGAAGCGGTTGTCGGCGGGTTCCGGCCTCGCCATGCGAGAAATCTCCGATGAGGCCATGGCGGTGCTGCAGGCGTACAATTGGCCGGGCAATGTGCGCCAGCTTCGCAACATTGTGGAGCGGCTTTTGATCCTGGCCACCGACGATGCGGCAGGGGCGATTTCCGCCGATCTGCTGCCCTCGCATTTCAACGGCTCCTCCTCGCCCTGGGCGCAAGGGGCAAAGCCCGATCTGATTATTTCGCTTCCCTTGCGCGAGGCGCGTGAGATCTTCGAACGCGAATATCTGCTCGCGCAGATCAATCGCTTCGGTGGGAATATTTCGCGCACCGCCTCCTTTATCGGCATGGAGCGGTCGGCGCTGCATCGCAAGTTGAAATCGCTGGGCGTGTCCTCGGCGCGGCTCGATCAGGCGTTCAACGCGTGATGCGTCGATGAATGCAACTCCCATTCATGCCAGGCCCGCGCCCACGGGGCGGATTGCTTATGTCGATGGCCGCTACCTGCCGCATGCGGCTGCCACGGTGCACGTGGAAGATCGCGGGCTGCAATTTGCCGATTCCATTTACGAGGTGTGCGCCATTCTCGATGGCCGCCTGATGGACGAGGAGGGCCATCTCGACCGGTTGGAGCGCAGCCTTGCTGCGCTCGCGATTCAGATGCCGATGGGACGTGGGTCCTTGCGCGCTGTCATGCGCGAAATGATCCGCCGGAACCGGCTGAAAAACGGGCTGCTCTATTTGCAGGTCACGCGCGGTAGCCACAGGCGCGACCATCCGATGCCGGCGATCCACAAGAGCACGCTCATCATGACCGCCCGGCCGTTCCCTGTGGCTGCGATCGAGAAACGTCGCACCAGCGGCATTGCGGTGGTGACGGCCCCGGATATCCGTTGGGGACGTTGCGACATCAAGACCACCGGGTTGCTTGCCAATGTGATGGCCAAGACCGAAGCCCGCAAGGCCGGTGCCTTCGAGGCCTGGCTCGTCGACCGCGACGGGTTGGTGACCGAGGGCGCTTCGACCAATGCCTGGATCGTCACGGAGGACGGCGTGCTCGTCACGCGCGACCTGTCGCACAACATCCTCGCGGGCGTTACGCGCCTCGGTGTGCTCAATGCCCTGGCTCGGGAGGGCTTCAACGCTATCGAGGAGCGCCCCTTCAGCGTTGAGGAAGCCTATGCGGCGCGCGAGGCGTTCGTCACATCGGCTTCGGGCGGGGTCCTCCCGGTCATTTCCATTGATGGGAACGCTATCGGAGAGGGTCAGCCGGGCGCGGCCACGCGCCGCATCCACGCACTTTACGCGGAATTCGCCCGTTCTGCGGCCGGCGGCTAGTGGGTTTCAGCTTCGCAATTGCAACAAAGCCCGATATTGTGAACGAGGGCGAAGCATGTTTCGTCCTGACGTCCTTCCAGCGGCGTTACAACGCAAAACAAATGGGGCTCACCCATGAACGATAAACCTCAAAATCTTCAGGACACATTTCTTAACGCCGTCCGTAAGAGCAAGACCTCCGTCACCATCTATCTCGTCAATGGCGTGAAGCTGCAGGGCAATATCACCTGGTTCGATAATTTCTGCGTGCTTCTGCGCCGCGATGGGCAGGTGCAACTCGTCTATAAGCACGCGATCTCCACTGTGATGCCGATGGGGCCGGTTCAACTGCAAGATCAGGAAGCCGCCGGCCAAGGGGAAGGCTGACGCGCGAGAAATCCGTCCGACATGGTGGGGGCTGCGCTTCGCGCGAGAGGCGGCGGGCGCTTGTGCTCCATGTGGCGAAGAAATCCGGCGCCGATGTCAGCCGCAGCGAGGAATCGCGTCTGGCCGAGGCGGTTGCGCTGACGGCTGCCATTGGGCTCGATGTCGCCGAAGGGGTGATCGCTCCGCTTGCGCGCGCAACGCCGGCGACGTTGATCGGCGCGGGCAAGGCCGACGAGATCAAGGCCCTCTGCAAAGCGCTTGAGCCCGAAGTTGTCATCGTCAATGCCCAGCTTTCCCCGGTGCAGCAGCGCAATCTCGAGAAGCTCTGGGGTGCCAAGGTGTTGGATCGCACGGCGCTCATCCTGGAGATTTTCGGCGAGCGCGCCCGGACGCGGGAGGGGCGGCTCCAGGTCGAGCTTGCGCATCTGACCTATCAGCGCTCGCGCCTGGTCAAGAGCTGGACCCATCTCGAGCGCCAGCGCGGCGGCTTCGGCTTCCTGGGCGGCCCGGGCGAAACCCAGATCGAGACCGACCGCCGGCTGATCGGGGAGCGCATCGCCAAAATCAAGCGCGAGTTGGAGGAGGTGAAGCGTACCCGCGGACTGCATCGCCGGGCGCGGAAAAAGGTGCCATATCCGGTGGTTGCACTTGTCGGCTACACCAATGCCGGCAAATCGACATTGTTCAACCGGCTAACTTCGGCCGAGGTTCTCGCCAAGGACATGCTGTTCGCGACCCTGGACCCCACGATGCGGGGGCTGAAGCTTTCGTCAGGGCGCTCGATCATTCTGTCCGATACCGTTGGTTTCATTGCCGATCTTCCCACTCAGCTGGTAGCCGCGTTCCGCGCCACGCTGGAGGAGGTTCTGGAGGCCGATATCATTCTGCATGTCCGCGATGCCGCCCATGACGAGTCGGAAGCCCAAAAGGCGGACGTTCTCAAAGTGTTGCGCGAACTTGGTGTGGACGAAGACGAACGGCGGGTCGTGGAAGTCTTGAACAAGATCGACCTGCTGGAACCTGACGTACGTGCCTCACTACTCACGCGCAATAAAGTCGCCAGCCGCATGTTGACAGGCGAACAGATCGCGGTTTCCGCGGTAACTGGCGCAGGGCTCGATGCGTTGACCCTGTCCATCGACCGGCTGCTGGGCAGCCAGGAACAGACCATGCGGCTGGCCCTGGCGATGGACGACGGTGCGGGGCTTGCCTGGGTCTATGAGAACGGGCGGGTGCTGGAACGGCGCCAGACCGAAAAAGGGACCTATTTGGTCGTCGCGGGCGATGACGCCACTGTGGACCGATTCACGCGGCGTTTTCCCGGACAGCTGACGATAATCAGTCAGGATCAACGCCGTAAGGCGATATCCTCATAATTTTGTTCACTGGCTTGGGGGTATGTGGATATTTGCCGGTCACCCCGGAATGGCGGGCTCACGGTTTACCTTCACGACGTTTGGCGTCCTGCCACAGAGCTTCCATTTCTTCGAGAGAGGCTTCTTCAAGGGACCGGCCGCGGGCCTTAAGGCCTTCCTCAATCACCCTGAAGCGCCGCACGAATTTCGCGTTGGCCGCGCGCAGCGCGTCTTCGGGATCGAGCTTCAGATGGCGGGCCAGATTGGCCATGGCGAAAAGCAGGTCGCCGAATTCCTCAGCCACTTTGGCAGGCTTCCCGGATTCCCGCGCTTCGGCCAGCTCGCGGGTTTCCTCGGCGATCTTCTCGGCCACGGTAATCGCACTTGGCCAGTCGAAGCCAACTTCGGCGGCGCGGTTTTGCAGCTTCACGGCGCGCATCAATGCGGGCAGGGCACCCGGCACATCGTCCAAGAACCCCGCCGGCTGGTTCGATTTGGCCGCCCGTTCTCGGCGCTTGATCTCGTCCCAAGCGATGGAAACCGTCTGCGGCGTATCGGCTGAACTTCGCGCAAAAACATGGGGATGGCGCCGGATCATCTTAGCGCAGACGGCCTGCACCACGTCGTGGAAAGCAAAAAGCTGCTGCTCCTCGGCCATCTGGGCGTGAAACACCACCTGAAACAGCAAATCGCCGAGTTCGTCCTTCAGTGAAGAATAATCCCGGGCCTCGATGCTGGACGCCACCTCATAGGCTTCTTCGATCGTATACGGCGCGATGGTGCCGAAATTCTGCTGGAGATCCCACGGACAGCCGCTCTTGGGATCACGCAAGCGCCGCATGATGGAAAGCAGGTCCGTGATGTCTTCGAGGCTGGGATCGTCTTCGGGCTGGTTCATGGGGCTACGTTAAGCGAGGGGCTGGGGCTGTCAAAGACAGGGTTTGCGCGGTCCCCAGTCTTTCTCTGGGCATGGTTATAATTCGTATAAGCAATATTATGGGAAATATTGGCATGATTTTGCCGGGCTTGGGTTCGGCCTTCGGCCCGGTCACAATGCAAAATGACTGACGCGCCCATCATTCGTCCTCTTCGGGACGCAGATATCGAATCCACGATTGCGCTTTGGAACGCGTGCGGTCTGACGGAGCCATGGAACGATCCGCGCGCCGACATCGCACGGGCCCGCGCATCGTCTGAGGCCACGCTTCTGGTGGCTGCCGATGTCCACCATCGAATCGTGGGAACTGTCATGGCTGGCAATGATGGCCATCGTGGCTGGCTCTATTACGTTGCCGTCGCTCCGGAGCTTCAACACACGGGCTTGGGCCGCCGGCTGGTGGCGGCAGCCGAAGAATGGTTGAAAGCGCGTGGCGTCGTGAAGCTGATGCTGATGATCCGTCCGTCCAACACGGCCGTGCGCGGGTTCTACGAGGCGTTGGGTTATGAGGAACAAGACCGCATCCTGATGTCCCGCTGGCTTGACGGACGCCCGATGACGCCGTGATAACGAGCGATCGCATTTCAAAAATTTGGCAGGCAGGACATCCATGGGTCTCAACGAAGAACGCCAGCGCCGCATTCTCACAACCCATGTCGGCAGCCTGCCGCGGCCCGATGCGCTGTCCGAACTGATGGCCGACGGCAAGACCGAAGGACCGGCCTATACCAGAATGGTCCGCGAAGCGGTTGCGGCTGTGGTCAAACGCCAGACCGATTGCGGCATCGACATCGTGGACGATGGCGAACAGTCCAAGCCCGGCTTCATCACCTATATCGACGAACGGCTGGCCGGCATGGAGCCGCGCACCGACAATCCGCCGCAGCTGGACACGCGTGAAAAGCGATCGTTCCCGGAATTCTACGCTCACGGACATTCGGGCACGCGCCCGCCGCCGCGGGTTTGCACCGGACCGGTGCGTTACACCGGCCAGCGGCAAATCCAAACCGACATCGACAATCTGAAAGCCGCACTCCAAGGGGCCGATGTGACCGATGTTTTCATGCCGGCGGTCTCGCCGGGGCAGATTTTCCGTTACCACGTCAACAAATATTACAAATCCAGCGACGAGTTCCTGATCGCGGTCGGCGAAGCGATGCGCGAGGAATATCAGGCGATTATCGGTGCGGGCTTCATGTTGCAGATCGACGATCCGCATCTTGCCATGCACTACATGCTCGAACCCGATCTCTCGATACCGGAAACACGCCGCTGGGCCGAGCACTATGTTGAAATCCTCAACCATGCGCTGCGCGACCTGCCCGCCGACCGCATCCGCCACCACACCTGCTATGGCATCAATATGGGGCCCCGCACCCACGACATCGAGTTCAAGCATCTGATCGATATCGTTTTGAAAATCCGGGCCGGGTTTTATTCCTTCGAAGCGGCAAATCCGCGGCACGAGCATGAGTGGCGGCTGTGGGAAGATGTGAAACTGCCTGCCGGAAAGGCCATTATTCCCGGTGTCATCACCCATGCTTCGGTGCTGGTCGAACATCCCGAGCTGGTGTCGGAGCGCATCCAACGTTTTGCCCGGGCCGTGGGGCGCGAGAATGTCATCGCTGGCGCCGATTGCGGCTTTGCCTCCACGCCGCGCGCAGTGCCCGAGGTTCATCCGAGCATCGTGTGGGCGAAATTCGCCAGCCTCGCGGAAGGCGCCCGCCTCGCCTCGCACGCGCTCTGGACCTGAACGGGTCTACAGCGACGCGTCGACGATCATTCCGTCGAAGGCTGGTTCGATGCCGGCCGGCAATTGGGCTGCAAGTTCGGCGTAATCCACGTCGATATGCAGATTGGTGAGGATGGCGCGCCGGGGTTTGACACGCTCTATCCACGATAAAGCCGTCGCGATATTGGCGTGGGTCGGATGCGGCGTGTAGCGCAGCGCATCCACGATCCAGGTATCCACGCCTTCAAGTACAGCGAAAGCATTCTCGTCCAGACCACTGACATCGCTGGAATAAGCCAGGCCGCCGAAGCGGAAGCCTAACGATTTGACGGGCCCATGCTGCTGCCAGAACGCAAGCACCGGTATGGGGCCCCCTACCCCGGTCAATGCAAAGGGCGAAAACGGCTCGGGAATGATGTGGCCGGTGATAATGGGCGGATATTCGGATCCAAACGGGGTCTCGAAACAATAGGAGAATTGGCGCTTCAGATGCGCGAGCGCAGCCGCGTCCGCGTACATGTCCACGCGTCTGCGCATGAGGAAATTGAGCGGTCTGAGATCATCGATCCCGTTGGTCTGGTCGGCATGGGGATGGGTCATCAGCACAGCATCGAGATGCGCCACGCGCGCTGCCAGCAATTGTTCGCGCATATCCGGTGAAGTGTCCACCAGAACCGCGGTACCCCCACGCCGGACCAGCAGCGAACACCGGCGGCGGCGGTTCTTCGGGTTCTCGGGATCGCAGGCACCCCAATCGCCGGTTCCGTCCGGGCCGCCAAGCCGCGGTACGCCGGCAGAAGAACCGCAGCCCAGAATGGTGGCCTGAAGGAAGGCGTCCGTGTTCAAGTGGGCCTGGCCTTGGTGAACAAGCGGAAGAAATTTTCCGTGGTCGCCGCCGCGATTTCCTCCGCGGTGACGTCCTTCAGCTCCGCCAGCATGGCGGCGGTGTGGACCATGAAAGTGGGCTCGTTGCGCTTGCCGCGCACTGGCTGTGGCGCCAGATAGGGCGCATCGGTTTCGACCAGCAACCGGTTCAGCGGCACGTCCTTCAATGTCGCGCGCAAGACATCGGATTTTTTGAACGTCGCGATGCCGGACACGGAAATATAAAAGCCGAATTCCAAGGCGGCACCGGCCAGCCGCGCCGTTCCAGTGAAACAATGGATCACACCGGTGATGGGATTGCGCTCCTGTTCCTCGCGTAAAATCGCGATGGTGTCGTCATCGGCTTCGCGCGTGTGTACCACCAGGGGCAGTTTCGCAGCGCGCGCCGCGGCGATATGGGCGCGGAAATTGGCGATCTGCGCGTCGCGCGGACTGTGATTGTAATAATAATCAAGGCCGCTCTCGCCGAAGCCGACGACCTTCTCGTGCAGGCTTTCCTTCAGCAGCACGTCGGGACCGGACAGCGGTTCCTCCGCCGCTTCGTGCGGATGCACGCCCACGGTGCAGTGGATGTCTGCTGCGGTTTCCGCCACGGCGCGGACGCCGGGAAAGCGCTTCAGCGCGGTTCCTATGGTGAGAAAATGGCCGATGCCCGCCTGGCGCGCGCGCGCCAGCACCGCCTCAAGCTCCGGCGCGAATTCGGGAAAATCGAGATGGCAATGGCTGTCGACGAGCATGATGAATCCTGGCCGAGCGTGGCGAGGATTTCAAGCGCGGCCGGTTACAAGGCGCCGCGGCGTTTTGCGCTGGCAATCTCGCGTGCCGTGGCAAGGATGGTCTGGCGCGGTTCGAGATGCAGGCCGGTAGCACGCTCATAGAGGCCGTTCACGCGTTCCCACGTTTCTACAGAAAGTTCCGTTGCACCTGTTTCGCCGTCACCGCCTCGCACGCGCTCGCGAATGCGGCGCGAAATCGCCTGGGACAGGAATCCTCCGAATTGTTGGAGTCCATCCTGGACCCGCGCCACGCGGTCGGCCAACGCCATGATTGCGGGAATGTCCGGCGCGCCGCGCGCCGTCAGCAGGCCTTGCGCATCGCGCGCGAGTTTCAGACCTTCTCCACCGGCGAGCCGCAGCGCCAACCCGAGCGAACCCTCGGCAAGCTGCGAAAGCGTCGTGCGGTCATCGGTGCTCATATCGGCAAGCAGTTTGGCGAGCGCTTCATCGACCACGGCATCGGGAAGCGGCTTCAGATCAAGCCGCTGCGTGCGCGACCGAATGGTCGGAAGCAGACGCCCTGGTGCGTGGCTGATGAGCAGCAGGAGGCCGCGGCTTGGCGGCTCCTCCAGAATTTTCAACAGCGCATTAGCGGCGTTGTCGTTCATGTCGTCGGCGGAATCGACAATCGCCACGCGCCAGCCGCCCGCTTCCGCCGTCATCCCGAAGAATGCACCGAGGCGGCGGATTTCCTCGACGTCGAGAACGGTCTTGAGCTTGCCGCGCTCGTTCATTCGCCGCTTGAGCACCAAAAGGCCCGGATGGGCGCCCGCTTCGATCTGGCGTGCCACGGGATCGTTGGGCGGCACGGAAAGATCGGTGGCACCTTCGCCGCTCGCGCCATAGCGCAGCAGATAACGGGCGATACGATAGGCGAGCGTCGCCTTGCCGATGCCGGGCGGACCCGCAATCAGCCAGGCTTGCGGCGGCCGCCCCGAGCGAATGGCGCGCGCAACACGGGTGAGTGCCGCATCCTGGCCCACAAGCGCGTAGGTTTCGCGCGGATGCGCTTGATCTTCGATCCGGTCGGGCTCGTCATTCTCGGCGTCGCGTTTGCTCATGGGCTTAAACGTTCGGTCACGGTGCGCCAGATATTGTCGGCGATTGCGTCCACGGAAACATTGGCATCGATGACGGCGCAGCGTTGCGGCTCTTGCTGCGCGACGTTGATAAAGCCATCGCGGAGCCGTTCGTGGAACTGCATGTTGAAACGTTCGAAGCGATTTTCCACCGATTGGTGCGCCGACGCTGCGGGACTGTTCGTTCCGCCTTTGTCGAAAAGCGCGAGCCCTCGACCGGCCGCCCGTTCCAGTCCCGTGCGTGGGTCAATATCGAGGATTAGCGTCAGGTCAGGTTTGAAATCACCAAGCGCGGTGCGCTGAAGATGCTGCACCCAATCCATCCCTAGCCCGCGCGCTATGCCCTGATAGACGAAAGTCGAATCCGCGAAACGGTCGGAGATCACCCATGATCCGGCTGTAAGCGCCGGCTCGATCACCCGCGCCACGTGATCGGCGCGCGCCGCAAGAAACAACAAAGTCTCGGCCAGCGGCGTCCAGCGTTCCGGCTCGCCCTCCACCAGCATTTTGCGGATTTCTTCAGCGCCCGGCGAACCGCCCGGCTCGCGCGTGAGAAGGACAGAATGCCCACGCGATTCCAGTGCCGCTCGAAGCATCCTCGCCTGGGTGGATTTTCCGGCGCCCTCGCCGCCCTCGAAACTGATGAATTTGCCCCGAGCCATTCACATCTTGGCCATTCATGCCTTATCGGCGCCGAAAATGAGCGTCTGCAGCCCAATCATCATTTTATCGAGGAATGAATTGGATGGCATGGCCTGCGCCGCCACCGCTGGCACCACCTTGTCGGGCTTGCCCGGCACCGACACGGTCAAGGTTCCGATCTGCTGGCCGGCCTCGATCGGGGCATGTACCGGGCCGTCGTAACGCAGCGTCACCTTGAGGTCACGCCGGGCATCCACTGGCAACATCACCACCAGCGGTTCCTTAACGGTGACACCGACAACATTCTTCGCTCCGCCCCAGATCTGGGCATCCCCCAGGACGGTGCCCTTGTCGGCCAGCTTGAAATCCTTGAATTCCCGATAGCCGATATCGAGCAGGCGACGCGCTTCGTTGATACGCTCATGCTCGCTCTTCAAGCCGTTGATCACCAGGATGAGGCGGCGCCCATTGCGCAAGGACGACGCCACGATGCCGTAACCGCCCGCTTCGGTGTGGCCGGTTTTCAACCCATCCACGCCGATATTCTCATCGACCAGCGTGTTGCGGTTGGGCTGGCGGATTTTGCTCCAGGTGAAATCCGGAATCGCGAAATATTTGTAATAGTCCGGATAGTCCCTGACGATATGCGCAGACAGCTTGGCGATATCGCTAGCCGACATATATTGGCCGGGATCGGGAAGGCCGCTGGAATTCGCAAAATGGGAATGCGTGAGGCCGATTTCCTTGGCGCGCGCATTCAGCATGTCGGCGAAGCCCGCTTCGGAACTGCCGAGCGCTTCAGCCACCACCACGCAGGCATCGCCGCCCGACTGCACGATGATGCCCTTCAACAGATCATCGATACTGACATCGGAATTGATCGCCACCCACATCTTGGACTCATTGTCCTTCTGTCCCTGGCGCCAGGCAGTCTCCGAGACGTGGAACGTGTCTTCGGGCTTCAGCCGGCCGTCCTTCAGGCGTTGAAAGACAAGCTCCACCGTCATGAGCTTGCTCATGGACGATGGCGGCATGGGTTCGTCGCAAGATTTGCAGAACAGCGTTTCGCCGCTGTCATAATCGACGATCACGGCTTGCTTCGCGCTCGTCAGAATTTCCGCTCCGGCCACCTGGGGCAAAAGCGCAGCCGCGGAAGTGGCCAGTCCGAAAGCCAATTGGCGAAGATGACGCGTATACACGGTTGGCTCCCTCTTGGAGTGACGCAACAGACAACGCCTGGAAGCGAAGATCGCGCCGGCGGATGTGCGCGAGAACACTCAGCTCGTTGCAGAATCGACTACGATCTGGACGTCATTATGGCCGAGTCCCTGAACCTGGACGAGGGCCGCATCGGCATCTTCGACGGCTTGGAAGGGGCCGATGCGCACACGATAGATCGGCTTGCCGTCCTTGCGGCCGGAATAGACCCGGGCACCGGTGCTCTGGAGCTTGGCCGCAACCGTGGCCGCATTGATCGGTGAGGTATAGGCCCCCGCCTGAACATAAATCGCGGTGGCGGCCGGCACCGGCATCTCGGTGACGTGTCCGTCGGCAACCGCATCCAGCATGGCGACTTCGACATGCGCCACCGGCTTGGGAAGGCTCACCTCCGTCGGCTGCGGCGCGACTTTCACGCCCATCACCGGCGGTAAGGCCGCGGACTCCACCTGCCCGACCGGCGCAGCCGGCACCGCCATGGCGATTTCCGGCGGTGTCTCCTGCGAGGGCGGCGCGAGGCCGGGTCCGTAAAGGTCGGCACGGCCGAGCATTGTCACCCGCACGCGCGCGATGCCCATCTGCCGCATGCCGAGAAGATCAGCGGCGTGTTCCGAAAGATCGAGAATGCGTCCATTGACATAGGGGCCACGGTCATTGACCCGCACAACCAAGGAACGGCCATTCTCAAGATTGGTCACCCGCACATTGACCGGCATCGGCAACGTCGGATGCGCGGCGGAAATGGCGTTGCGGTCGAACACCTCGCCATTGGCCGTCAGCTTGCCGTCGTAATCCATGCCGTACCAGGAGGCGATTCCCGTTTCGTCATAATCGGGCTGCTCCTTGGGGTAATACCAGAGGCCGCCTACCTCATAGGCACTGCCGACCTTATAGACCGGATTGGGCACCACCATGGGAGGCGCTGCTTCGGCAACAGGTGCCCCCGCAACCGGAGTGTGGTTGATCACCGGCGCCGCCATGCGCGTCGGGCGCGTGGTGGCGCACGCCGCTAGAAGCGCAGCCAAGCCGGTGACAAGGATGATCTTGCCCGGTACGCGTGCCGCTCTGGGACTGCGCGAGCTTTTTCCGTTCACGGATCGATAGTGATTCGCATCGCGAGGAAAACGTTAGTCAAAGGCGAAGCGGCTCTCAACCGGCGATTTTCGATCATGCTGTGATTTTCATGCGCCCGTAATGAGGCCTCCTCCCCGAAAGCGAAGAGGAGGCCTCGTTTTTACAGGCTCGCGAGCTGCGACAACTTCACATTCTTCAACGGCAATTCGCGGACCCGCTTTCCGGTCGCCGCGAAGATTGCGTTGCCCACAGCAGGCGCGATGGTGGCCGTGCCGCATTCGCCAATGCCGCCCCATTTCTTGCCGCCGGAGGGAACGAGATAGACTTCGACCTTCGGTGCTTCGGTCTGACGCACGATGCGGTATTTGTCGAAGTTCAGCTCCTGCACCTGGCCCGCCTTGATCGACATCTCGCCATAGAGCACGGCGGAGAGACCGAACATCGCACCCGATTCCATCTGCGATTCGATGATCTTCGGATTGACCACGTGATAGCAATCGACCGCCACCACCATGCGATCGACCTTGATCCGGTCTTGCGCGTCCACCGTGACTTCCGCCACCGTGCCCACGACCGAGCCGTGATTTTCGGCCACCGCAATACCGCGACCGCGGCCTTTGGGCAGCTTGGTGTCCCAATTGCTCTTTTCGTGGAGCTTTTCGAGCACGCCGACAAAATCCACGCGGTCGACCATAGCGCGGCGGAATTGATAAGGGTCCTTGCCCGCGGCGTGCGCCAATTCGTCGATGAAG
>DATLVC010000186.1:0-4166 GCA_035577685.1 Micropepsaceae bacterium
ATTACCGGGAAGCTGCGAGCTTGTGCCAATTGGGACCGATGGCGTTCGATGATCCGGCCTTTTGGCAGAAACAACCCGGCGGCCAGTCCCTCACCACGCTGCCGCTCGACGCCAAACGGTTTCGCACCGCCATTTTTCAGATAAGCCCACCAACCCGGTTTGGTAAGGTCTACGCGCCCGCTCTGACGGCGGCCCAAAACGTCAACGTGATGCTGGATGCGACGGTTCTGGAATTGTTGCCCGCAGCGGCGAGCCGCGCCGAACAGGGGCGTAAAGCTATCGGCGAAGTGCGGGTTGCGACTAAGGGCAATAATAAGACTTTCACGGTGTCGGCGCCTTTGTTCGTGGTGGCGACGGGCGGCATCGAGGCCGCGCGGCTTCTGCTGCTTTCGGATAAGGTGTATCCGGCGGGAGCCGGCAATGAAAACGATCTCGTTGGCCGCTATTTCATGGATCATCCCTGGATGACCGAAAGCGCCTATCTCCGTTTTGCCAAGGACGGCGTTAAGGCGCCGCTTTATTTCGAGAACACGTCACTAGCCAATGCTCGCATCTTCGCAACGATTACCGCTTCGCCGGAACTTCTGGAACAGGAACACATTGGGGGGTTTCGTATTCTCCTCGCTCCCTCGCGTGTCTCCACTGCAGGCGCGGATTCGGTTCGCACGCTCATGGGAGATTTGCGGCACGGCACGGTTCCTCCCGATTTGAGCGAGCATCTGAGCAATATTCTCTCCGACTTCGACGTGCTCGCCGACAGCGCCTACAAGACGGTGACGGGATCGAAAAAAGGCTGGCTCGGCGACGAAACTTCCGGCCCATACAAGGGCGCGTTCATCGATCTCAATTTCGAGCAGCGGCCCAATCGCGACAGCCGCGTTGTTCTCGATAATGCTCTGGATGCCAATGGACAGCGGCGCGTCCGGGTCGATTGGCGCCTCAATGAAACCGACAAGCGCACGGCCACGCGCGCGCTCGATCTGGTGGCGCATGAATTCGGCCGCATCGGGCTCGGCCGCACCCGCATCAGGCTCGATCTCGCGAATGGGGCACCCTGGCCACGCGAGTTGATGGGGAGCGATCATCACTCCGGCACAGCGCGCATGGCCGAGAATCCCAAAATGGGCGTCGTCGACGGCAATTGCCGCGTACATTCCACGACCAATCTTTATGTTGCGGGCAGCGCCACCTTCCCGACCAACGGATACGCGAACCCGACCTTGACGATCGTCGCTCTCGCGGCGCGCCTGGCCGATCATTTGCAGAGCAAGCTCTCATGACCAAGAACGCTCGCCAGCATGAAGGAGTGTCCCGCAACGGTCTCACCCGGCGCGTGGTTGCCGGTGGGACGCTGTTCGGTTTAGCGGGCTGGTTCGGCGCGCGTGCCATTGGGCCGTCTCTGGACGACGCGGAAACTGCGATTTTGCAACTCCTTCGGCACGAGGAATCGGCGTCTCACATTGGGCGCCTGGCACTGGCGTCTCGCCCTGAAATGGCTGACCGCGGCGCCCTGTTGACGCAGCTATTGGATGATCTGCGACTTGATGTGGCGCGCGCGACGCGAGCGAGTGCGGACATGCTGGGATTGAGATTGACCGAGAGAATCCGCAACGATTTCGCAGAACTGCGCACCATCAGTTTGGATGGGTGGCTGTTGTCGTTGACGGAAGTTCGCCTCTGCGCTTTGGCCGCGCTCAACAACGCCAGAACGCGCCTATGACGTCTCTTGCGCGGCCGTCTTCCCTTCAGCACAATCCCGGCCGAGCAGCTCTGATCCTTGGCACGCTGGCGGTTGCGCTGTTGGCCCTCGTGCCGATTTTGGTGACGCGATATTTTCCCATCAACGATTATCCGTTCCATCTGGCGCGCATGGTCCTATTGGCGCAGTTGGACAACCCCACCATCGCGCGTTTCTACCAATTGGGAAGCTTCCTGTTGCCGAATGTCGGTATGGACGCCGTCGTATTTCCGCTGTCCGCGATACTGGGGCCAGAGCTGGCCACGCGAACCTTTGTCGAGCTCACCCTTCTGGTGATGCTGCTCGGCGCGATGGCGCTGCATTGGGCTGCGCACCGCAGGCTTTCCGTCTGGCCACTCTTGGCTCTGGCTGTGCTCCACAACGGAATCTTCCGTTTTGGGTTTTTCAATTATTTGTTTGGTCTTGGGCTTGCGCTTGCAGCGGCCGCTCTGTGGCTCGTTATGCAAAAAGGCATTGCGCGGTCGGCGACGGCATTCATCGCTTGCATCGTCTTAATCTTTTGCCACATGGAAGCCTTCGGCGTGTATGCGCTGATCGTCGGCAGCGTCGAGCTTCAAAAAGCCGTCGTCGGTTGGACGAAGACCAAATCCTGGTCGCCCATAATCGATCTCGTTTATTCCGCCGTTCCGTTCGTCCTGACGCTTGTGCTGTTTGTTCTGCTGTCGCCGACGGCCGGGGTCATCGGCAGTGGTTTTGGTTATGATCCGGGCTTGGGCACGAAGCCGGTTGGCGCGCTCTTTGCTCTCTCAAGCGGTGTGCTGTGGCTTGATGCCCTGACCGTGGCCGGAGTCGTCGGTCTTGCGGCTGGGCTATTGCTGACCGGGGGCCTGGCCATTTCCTGGCCGCTGGTCACCGCTTTCGCGTTTTGTGCGCTTGCGCTTTTCGCGTTGCCGTCTTCGGTCATGGGGTCGCTTTATGCCGACACACGTTTGGCACCTGCGATTGCGTTACTCGCTATTGTCTCCTTGGACATTGAACCGCGCGCGCCACGGACCGTGTCCTGGACGGTGCTTGCGGTCGTGCTGGGTCTCGCCTTGCTTCGCATGGCAGTGCTTTCGTCCATCTGGATGCGGTACGACGCGCAAATTGCTCCGATCGTGGATGCGCTCAACGGCATCGAGCCGGGTGCAACATTGTTCGCTGTGACGTCCGAACCCTATCCGCGTCTCATCGCCGATACTCCGGAACGCGTAGCGGCCTGGAACCCGCCGCTCAAGCATGTCGCGTCTTACGCGGTGCTGCACACACCCGTGTTCGTGCCGATGACCTTTGCCGATCCGACGAAACAACCGCTGATCGTTTCGCGCGTCTATGAAAGCGTGAAGGACTTCCAGGGTGAAAATCCCACACTGGTGACGGACCCGAAGGCGCTTGCCGCGTTTCTGGGAAATCTCCAGGAGCGTCTGGAAAACCCTGCCTGGCCGCGCATCGATTCCACCTATGTTCTCGTTATGGGGCGGCAGAAGCTGGAGCCCATGCTGCTCTCCGATACCGTCTCCCGCATCGCGCAAGGCGATCGATTCGTCCTGCTGCGTCTCTCGAAACGTCCGGGACATGATGCACATTAAAACCGCTGTTGTCATAGGCGGCGGATTCTATGGGTCCGCGATTGCCATCCATCTGGCCCAACGCGGCTGGAAGACGGTGCTCGTCGAAAAAGAATCTGAGCTGATGTCCAAGGCGTCTTACGTGAACCAGGCGCGGCTTCACAATGGCTGCCACTATCCGCGTAGTTTCAGGACCGCGATTCGCAGCCGCGCGAACCTGCCGCATTTCCGCGATATTTACGGGCCGGCCGTCTTCGACCGTTTCCGGGCGCTTTACGCGATTTCCAGCCGCGATTCCAAGGTCAGCGCGCAGCATTATCAGCGCTTCTGCCGGGCGGCACAGATCTCCCTCAGACCGGCGCGAAAGGAAGATCGCGCTTTGTTCGATTCCCGCTTCGTGGAAGCGGTCTACGAAGTCGACGAGCCCGCATTCAATGCGGTGGCGTTGCGGGACCAATTGCTGCGCCAGATTCTTCTCCACGGGGTTGACGTCCGCTACAGCACCGCCGTGACGACGGTCGAGCCGGCGGCATCCGGCGGCCATGAGTTGCTGGTGGGGCTGTCGTCCGGGGAGAAACTGCCCGCCGATTGGGTGTTCAATTGCACCTATGCGGCGCTGAACCATATCGATGGCCGCGTCAATGTGAGACGTCCGGCCCTGCGCCATCAGATCGCTGAAATTGTGCTGATTCGGCCGCCCCCCGAACTTCAGGACAAAGGGGTAACGCTGATGGACGGGCCTTTTTTCTCCACCATGCCCTTCCCGGCGCGGCGGCTTCACTACCTCACCAATGTCCGCTATACGCACCATATGGCCTGGCTGGAGGGTGGGGCAGGTTCCTCCGCGCCCATGCCCAACC
>DATLVC010000187.1:0-6958 GCA_035577685.1 Micropepsaceae bacterium
CCTGGGCTATGTCGGGTTGTCCGCGTCGTTTTCTTTCGCCGCGGCAGCGCTGCTCGATAAGCGCAACGACGCCGCCTGGGTGCGCCGGGCGAGGCCCTTCGCGACCGCTGCCTGGACCGCCTTGACGCTCGGCATCGCTGCTGGTTCGTGGTGGGCCTATTACACGCTGGGCTGGGGTGGTTTCTGGTTTTGGGACCCGGTCGAGAACGCTTCGCTGATGCCGTGGCTCATCGCTACCGCACTCATCCATTCGATGATGGCCACCGAGCGCACCGGCGCGTTCAAGAGCTGGACCTTGCTGCTCGCCATCGCGGCATTCTCCTTCAGCCTGATCGGTACCTTCCTGGTGCGCTCGGGCGTGCTGAACTCGGTGCATTCTTTCGCCAACGATCCCAAGCGCGGCCTGTTCATCCTGATGATCCTGTTCGTAGCGATCACCGCACCCTTGGTGCTGTTCGCCTGGCGCGCGCCCAAGCTTTCACCCGGCGCGCCCTTCGATCTGGTAAGTCGCGAAACCGGCATTCTCGTCAACAATCTTCTGCTGACGGCAGCGGCGGCGACGATCCTGACCGGAACGCTGTATCCACTGGTGCTCGATGCCATGGAAGGCATCAAGATTTCGGTTGGCCCGCCCTATTTCACGGCGACCGTGGTTCCCATGCTGGCGCTTCTCGCGCTGGTCATGCCGTTCGGGCCGATCACGCTTTGGCGCCGCGGCAATTGGAAGAGCAGCCTCTATGCGCTGCGTTATGCGGCGGCAGCTGCCGCCGTTGCAGGCGTGGCGTTGCTGGCGATTGCACGCCCGGTTTCGGCGCTCGGCCTCATGGTGGTTGTGCTCGGCATCTGGCTGATCGGTGGCTCTATCACTGATCTTGCCCGCCGTGCCGGTGGTTTCCGGCGGTTGAATCTTCTCCCCACCGGCGCCTGGAGCGTGGCACTGGCCCATGCCGGGCTTGGCGTAGTCGCGCTCGGCTGCGTCGGCGCCACGATGTGGAAGAGCGAATCCATCCAGGTGCTCGCGCCCGGCCAGACCATGAACGTCGCCGGCTACACGCTCCGGCTCGATGGCACGGAGAAAGTCCAGGGGCCGAATTATTTCGCCGACCGCGCCGCGATCACCGTGATGGCGAACGGCAAGACCATCACCGTCGTCCATCCCGAAAAGCGCAGCTATCCGGTGGAGCAGATGGTGACGACGCAGTCCTCCATTCGCACCACCGTGATTTCCGATCTCTATATTGTTCTTGGTGACGCGCGTGAGAATGGTGGCTGGGTTGTCCGTGCCTATGTCAATCCCATGGCGCCGTTCATCTGGCTGGGGGCCGTCGTCATGGCGTTCGCGGGTTTCATCGCATTGGGCGGCCGGTTGGCGGCCAAGATCCGGGCCACCCGCATGGCTGCTGCTGCCGTTTCCGAACCCGCCGAGTGAGGCTGTGCCGTGAGAGTTCTTGCCACGCTGTTCGCGGCTTTTCTGATCGCGATGGCGCTTGTGCCCGCCGCATCTCCGGCGGCCGGCCAGGCTCCTGAGGAAAGCACCTATGTGCCGCCCTTGGCGGACCCGGCTCTGGAGGCCCGCGCCAGGACCTTGCAACGCGAGCTGCGCTGCGTCGTCTGCCAGGCCCAATCGGTTGATGAGTCGAACTCGCTCTGGGCGATCGATCTCCGCAAATTGATCCGGCAAAAGATCCAGGTCGGCGAAAGCAACGACGACATAAAAAATTTCTTGGTTGCCCGCTATGGTTCTTTTGTCCTCATGGAACCACCTATGCGGCAGGACACGTTCTTTCTTTGGTTTGGCCCGGGCCTCTTGGTGCTGGTCGGAGGGGTGGTCATCGGCGTTACCGTCTTGCGGGCACGCCGCCGCCTGGCAACCGATCCCGGAGTCGATCTTGAAATGTCCGGCTGAGCCAATACCTAACTCATAATTCATGTTGCTGACACGCACTAGTAAGAAACTGGCCCTAATCTAGCAATCAAGCTAAGGGGGCTCCCCCAACCAACCCTCATGGGAACGCCGCGATGATGACTGAAAACCCCAATCCGAACTCTTCACCTGCTTCAAAGCGGAAACTCCGCATGGGCGTAGCTGCCATAGCCATTGTGGCGCTTTCCTTTGGCGCCGGAGGTTATGCCTTCAATCACTCCAGCCAGCTGGCCGACGGTACTGTGCCGCGGCAGACCTATGGCTATACGCAATTGCCGGAGGAGGGCCTGCGCACCGTTGCGGCTGTCGCCGCCCGGCAGTCGCAACAGACGCCGCCGCGCCTGCTCGATCAGGGGGCGCCGTTCAGTTTCGCCGATCTCGTGGAACATGTGAGCCCGGCTGTGGTGACCGTGGTGGTGGACCGTGAGTCCTCCCGCCAGGAAGTGGCTGGCATGGATGACATTCCGGCGCCATTCCGCGATTTCTTCCGTCAGTTCGGTGGCGATGGCCAAGGTGGCCGTGGCGGCCAGGGTGGCCAGCAGGGTCAAGGCCGCAATCGTCAGCCGCAGACGTTCAAGTCCCAGGCCATGGGTTCGGGCTTCATCATCGATCCCACCGGCTACATTGTGACCAACAATCACGTCATCGAGGAAGGCAAGAAGATCTCGGTCAAGCTTCCGAGCGGACGTGAATATGAGGCCCATCTGGTCGGCGCCGACAAGGATACCGACGTGGCCCTCATCAAGGTCGATGGCGTCAAGGACCTGCCCATCGTCGCGCTCGGCGACGACCGGCGACTGCGTGTCGGCGATTGGGTCGTGGCGGTCGGCAATCCGTTCGGCCTCGGCGGCACCGTGACGGCCGGCATCGTTTCCTCGATCGGCCGCGACATCGGCAATGGGCCGTATACGGACTACATCCAGATCGATGCTCCCATCAACCAGGGCAATTCCGGTGGACCGACATTCGATCTGACCGGGCGGGTGGTCGGCATGAACACGGCGATCTTCTCGCCGTCTGGCGGCTCGGTCGGTATCGGCTTCGCCATTCCCGCTTCGATCGTCAGGACGATTGTCGATCAGCTGAAGGACCACGGCAACGTGTCGCGTGGCTGGCTCGGCGTGCAGATCCAAAGCCTGACGCCCGATATGGCCGCGAGCCTCGGGGCCGCGAATGCGAAAGGCGCAATTGTCGCGAATGTGGTCGATAACAGCCCGGCCGCGAAAGCAGGCTTCAAGCAAGGCGACGTCATCACGTCGCTGAACGGTATGGATGTTGACGACAATCGTGATCTGACCCGCAAGGTGGCCGGTTTGCGTGCCGGCGAAAAGGCGGATTTCCAGGTGCTGCGCGATGGCCAAAAGCGCAACATCAGCGCCACGATTGCCAAGCGCGACGATCAGGTGGCGAGCGCCGACAAGCCGGCGACTCCCAACCGGGCCGATCGCGGAGCTACCCGCCAGGCAAGCACCACGACGCTCGGCATGGAACTGATGGCGCTGAATGCGGAGACGCGGGAGCAGTTCAATGTCGACGACAAGGTCAATGGCGTTGTGGTGTCGTCCGTGGACTCCAATAGCGAAGCGGCCGACAAAGGCTTCCACCCCGGCGATGTGATCGTCGGTATTGGCAACAAAAATGTTCGCAGCCCAAGCGACATCGAGCAGGGTGTTGCCGATGCCCGCAAGGCGGGACGGGAAACCGTGCTGCTGCTGGTCGCCGGCGATCAGGGACAACATTACGTCGCTCTGAAAGTCGCCAAGGGTTGATCCGTTTCCCGCCGCCGGGTTAACGCCCGGCGGCGGTTCATATTGGACCGGCGGCAAGGCTGAACGGCTTGCCGTTGAATAGGGTCTCCAGCTACCGGCCGGGCGTGAGCAGGCCAGGAGGAATGTCGCTCATGCGGGTTCTTGTGGTGGAAGACGATCTCGAAGCACAGCGTTACCTGGTCAAGGGCCTGAAAGAAGCCGGCCACGTCGTCGACGATGCCGGCGACGGGGAAACAGGTCTGACCCTTGCACTGTCCCGCCCTTATGACGTTGCGATCGTCGATCGCATGCTTCCCAAGCTCGATGGTCTCAAGCTCGTGGCGGAGATGCGCGAAGAGCGCAACATGACCCCGGTGCTGTTCCTGAGCGCGCTCTCCGATGTGGATGACCGTATCAAGGGCTTGCGGGCCGGGGGCGACGATTATCTCACCAAACCCTACGCTTTCGCCGAGCTGCTGGCGCGGCTGGACGCCCTTGTGCGCCGGCGCGATCCCGGATCGGTGAAGACCAAGGTCTCGGTCGGGAATCTGGAACTTGATCTCCTCTCCCGCACCGCCAAGCGCAACGGCTCGGCGATCGAGCTTCAGCCGCGCGAATTCCGGCTGCTCGAATATTTGATGCGCCATGCGGGCCAGATTGTCACCCGCACGATGTTGCTGGAGAATGTCTGGGAATATCATTTCGATCCCCAGACCAATGTTATTGACGTCCACATCTCGCGTTTGCGCGCCAAGATCGACAAAGGTTTCGAGGCGCCGCTGCTGCACACTGTTCGCGGCGCGGGTTATATGATCCGTGCGCACGCCTAAGATCCTTCGCACCCAGGCTTTCCGGATCGTCGCCATCTATCTCGCGATCTTCGCCGTTTCGGCTATCGCGCTGGTCGGCTTCGTCTATTGGAATACCGCGCGCGTGCTCGACCGGGAAACCGACGAGATCATCGAGGCGGAGATCACCGGGCTTCTGGAACAATATCCGCGACTGGACTTGTTCGGGCTGACCAACGCGATCATCGGCCGCTCGGTGCGGCGCGAGCAGGGTCTCTATCTTCTGGCCAATGCCAATCGCCGGGTGATCGCCGGCAGTCTCGACGGTTGGCCGCAGGTTGTGCCGGCGGGCAGCGGCTTCGTTGAATTTCCCTATGAACGGCGCGTCGGCACCGCAACGGAACTCAGAAGCGCGCGCGGAAAGGTCATCGCGCTGCCGCAAGGCTTCTATCTTCTGGTCGCGCGCGATGTCGAAGATCGCCGGGTGCTCGAGGGTCTTTTTCAGACGGCGCTTTATTGGGGCGCGGGCCTGATGATCGTGCTGGGCCTGCTGGGCGGTCTTGTGATCAGCCGCAATTTCCTCGCCCGCCTCGATGTCATCAACCGGACGAGCCGGCAGATCATGGGTGGCGACCTTTCGCGCCGGGTGCCGGTGACCCGGGCGGGCGATGAATTCGACGATCTTTCGGACAATCTCAACCGCATGCTCGACCGCATCGAGCGGCTACTGCACGGCATGCGCGAGGTTTCGGACAATGTGGCGCATGATCTGCGCTCACCGCTCAATCGCCTGCGCAACCGGCTGGAATTGGCCGCGATGCGTCAGACGCCCGATTCCGATACGGCGCGGGATTTCGATGCTGCCGTACAGGAGACCGATCGTCTGATCGGCACCTTCAATGCGCTGCTTCTGATTGCCGAAGCTGAAGCCGGAAGTGTGCGCGAGACGATGCACGATCTCAGCCTCAGCGGCGTGATCGAAGGCGTGGGCGAGCTTTACGGGCCACTCGCGGAGGAAAAGCAATTGCAATTCGTGGTGCGGAAGGCCGCCGATACCGGCCTCATCCACGGCAATCTCAATCTGATCTCGCAGGCGCTCGCCAATTTGGTCGATAACGCGATCAAATATACGCCGAGCGGCGGAACCATCCTGGTCGCGCTCGAGAATCATCCGGTCGGGCCTGCGCTCGTCGTCGCCGACAACGGGCCGGGCATTCCGCCGGAGGACCGCGCGCGCGTGACCGAACGTTTTGTCCGCCTGGAATCGAGCCGTAACTCGCCGGGCACCGGCCTTGGCCTCAGTCTCGTCGCCGCTGTCGCGCGGATGCACGAGGCCGAACTCAGCTTCGAGGACAATCATCCCGGACTTCGCGCAACGCTTTCGTTCAAACGCGTTGCCGAGGAACCGCGCAGCACCAAGGCGGCACCTGTGCGCATCGAATCGTATAGCGAGGCGGTTCACTAACTCCACGGCAGTTACGTCCGGGGCTTTTCGTTTGCCCCGCGACGGTGTACGCCCGAAAAACGATGTCATCGGACTTTCACCAGACGCTCGCTCTGCCGCCGGTTTTCGAGCCTGCCCGCTCGGCGCGCACGCTGGTCGAGCTTGGTTCGACCGCGCCGGCCGCGCTCGGCGAACCGGGTTTCCGCGCCACTCTGGAAGCTGCTGCCGGCAACAGCCCGTATCTTGCGCGGCTGATGCTGAGGGAGCCCGCGTTTCTTTCCGAACTTCTGGTGCAAGGCTCCGCTTTGTGTCTTGCCGCGCTCGATGCCGAGGCAATCGCAGCTGCCGAAAGCGCGGACGCCGCCCATGTGATGCAACGCCTCAGGATCGCCAAGCGCCGCGCGGCGCTGGCGATTGCCCTCGCCGATATCGGCGAGGTGTTCGACCTTGAAGCGGTCACCGGGGCGCTGACGCGCTTTGCCGATTCCTGCGTCAAGGGCGCGTTGCGTTTTCTGCTGGCGGACGCCGCGAAAGCCGCGGGCCTCAGCGAGACTTCGCTCCAGGCATTAGAGGACGGCACCGGCCTAATCGTGCTTGCCATGGGCAAGATGGGGGCGTTCGAACTGAACTATTCCAGCGATATCGATCTCGTCGTTTTCTACGACGACGAACGGCTGCCCTTTGCGCGCAGCGGCGACAAACGCGTGGCGGCCGTCGATCTGGTGAAGGGGCTGCTCAAGCTCCTCACCGAACCCACCGCCGATGGTTATGTGTTCCGCGTGGATTTGCGCCTGCGCCCCGATGCGGGAGCGACACAGATCGCCATTTCGACGGAAGCCGCGGAACTTTACTATGAGAGCATGGGGCAGAATTGGGAACGCGCGGCCTGCATCAAGGCGCGCCAATGTGCTGGCGATTCATCGGTGGGTGCGGAATTCCTGAAGGCCATGGAACCCTTCATCTGGCGCAAGAATCTCGATTATGCCGCGATCCAGGACATCCATTCGATCAAGCGCCAGATTCACAGCCATTCCGGACACGGGCGCATTGCCGT
>DATLVC010000188.1:0-8374 GCA_035577685.1 Micropepsaceae bacterium
GTAGACGCCACGCGGTCCGATCATGCGCATCAGGTGCATGCCCATCGCATAACCGCCGAGCGCGAAAAACGCACCGTGGCCGAGCGACAGGATTCCGCAATAACCCCACACGAGGTCGAGCGCGAGCGCCAGAAGTGCATAAGCCATGTACTTCCCGAGCAGCGCCACGAAAAACGTCGAGAGATGGAAAGCCGAGCCGTCGGGCACCGCGAGATTGAGAAGCGGCACCCCCACCGCAAGAACCGCAAGCACCGCATACACGATGAGCGACAGACGGCCGTAATGATGTGCTGATGCGCCGCTCATGCTTCGACCGCTCTTCCCTTCAACGCAAAGAGACCGCGCGGCCGCCGCTGAATGAACAGGATGATGAAGACTAGGACCAGGATTTTGCCGACCACCGCGCCCGCATAGGGTTCGATCAGCTTGTTGGCAACTCCGAGCGTCATTGCGCCCACCAGCGTGCCCCAGAGATTGCCGACACCGCCAAACACAACGACCATGAAGCTATCGATGATGTAGCCCTGGCCGAGATTGGGGCTGACATTATCGATCTGGGACAGCGCAACACCGGCGATACCCGCGACGCCCGAACCAAGACCGAAGGTCAGTGCGTCGATCCAATTGGTGCGGACGCCCATTGCCGAAGCCATTTTGCGGTTCTGCGTGACGGCCCGCATCTGCATTCCGAAATGGGTCCGTTTCAGGAAGATCGTCAGCAGCGAGAATGCAAGGAGCGCAAAGATGATGATCGCCAGACGCGAAAATGTGACGGTGAGGTGCCCGATATCAAAGGAGCCCGACATCCAGTCCGGCGTACTGACCGGTCTGTTCGCTGCGCCGAAGATGGTGCGCACCATTTGCTGGATGATGAGCGACAGGCCCCATGTCGCCAGCAACGTCTCCAGCGGACGCCCATAAAGAAAGCGAATGATGCTGCGTTCGATCAATATACCGGCGGCACCGGCGACCACGAATGCGACCGGAACGGATAACGGCAACGACCATGGCATCAAATCCGGCGCGAAGGTGCCAAGGGCCTGCTGCACCACATAGGTCGTATAGGCCCCGAGCATGATCATTTCGCCATGGGCCATATTGATGATGCCCATCACGCCGAAGGTGATGGCAAGGCCGATTCCCGCCAGCAGCAGAACCGACCCGAGCGAAAGCCCGTAATAGACATTCTGCATCACGCCCCAATAGGCGAGCGAAGATTCGATGTCCTTTTGTGCGGCAGCCGCGGCGTCGCGCAGCGTCGGCGAATCGGCACTTCGCAGGATCAGGATCGCGTTAAGCGCATCACGGTCGCCGCGGTCGCGCAACACGCTGATCGACTCGAGTTTGTCTTTTTCGGATGAATCGGGACTTTGCAGCAGGATTGATGCCCGCGCTTGGGCGAGCGCGGCGCGAATGCTGGCTACGCTTTCGGTTTTCAAGGCTTCCTCGATGGCGGGAAGCGAATCGGGATCATGCGCCGTGAAGGCGTCGTCCGCCGATTTGCGCCTGATGGCGGCATCGGGGGACCGCAGGGACAGGCGCGCCGAAAGGCCGTGCAAATCGCGGCGCAGACGATTGTTTACGCCGATCTTGGTCAATTTGTCTTCGGTCATTCCGGGGAGCGCCACGCCGGTGAGCGCGTCGGAGAAGACGTTGCTGCCTGCAGCAGCGTGCAGAACAATCTTGCCGTCGGCGGTGGAAAATAAGGTTCCGTCGGCCAATGCCCCGATGATCAATGCCGCCCTTGGATATCCGCTGGCTGCCAGCGCATTGGCGATTTGAACCTTGCGATCGAAATCTGCATCAGGCAACGCGGCCACCATCGCCTCGGGCGTCTTAGGCAATTCAGCGGTTTGCGCGAAGCTCTTGCTCACCGGAGCGAGCAGCAAAACCATCAACAGGAGGAATCTGATCGCACGCACGAAATTTGCACCCACTTTTACGTTGCTCGGGAGAAGCAAGTGAGCGCGTCTTGCGACGCGCTCACCCGACCGGGCCGAATGGGAGGATTGGCCCGGCCCCCGCTCAATGCATGGCCTTCAGGCCAAGACAGGTCTTCGTCTTCATGTTGTAATTTCCGCAAGAGATGGGCTTGGTCCAATCTGCGGTCAGATCCTTCGAACCAGGAAGGTAGTCGGACCACGCATCGCCCGGCACCAGGCCCGCAGTCTTGTAAACCACGTCGAACTGGCCATTGGCTTGAACTTCGCCGATCAGAACCGGCTTTGTGATGTGGTGGTTGGGCAACATCTTGGACACGCCGCCCGTTAAATTCGGCGCTTCGATTCCCGGCAATGCGTCAATCACCGCATTGACATCGGTCGTCTTTGCCTTCTCAACGGCCTTGACCCACATGTTGAAGCCGATATAGGCCGCTTCCATGGGATCGTTGGTGACGCGCTTGGGATTTTTCGTGAAGGCATGCCACTTGTTGATGAAATCGGTGTTCGCGGGCGACTTCACCGATTCGAAATAATTCCAGGCCGCGAGATGGCCGACCAGCGGCTTGGTGTCGACACCGGCGAGTTCTTCTTCGCCGACCGAAAAGGCCACAACCGGAATGTCTTCCGCTTTGATGCCCTGGTTGGCGAGTTCCTTGTAGAACGGAACATTGGCATCGCCATTGATGGTGGAGACCACGGCGGTCTTCTTGCCCGCCGAGCCGAACTTCTTGATATTGGCCACGATCGTCTGCCAATCAGACTGACCGAAAGGCGTATAATTGATCATGATGTCGGCGTCTTTGACGCCCTTAAGCTTCAAATAGGCTTCGAGAATCTTGTTCGTCGTGCGCGGATAGACATAGTCGGTGCCTGCCAGAACCCAGCGCTGCACCTTTTCCTGGTTCATCAGATAGTCGACCGCCGGAATCGCCTGCTGATTCGGAGCCGCGCCCGTGTAGAACACATTGCGCGAGCTTTCCTCGCCTTCATATTGCACGGGATAGAACAGGATTCCGTTCAGCTCTTCGACCACCGGCAGCACCGATTTGCGCGACACTGACGTCCAGCAGCCGAAAACGGCGGCCACTTTGTCGACGGCGAGCAGCTCGCGCATTTTTTCCGCGAACAGCGGCCAATCGGACGCCGGATCGACCACGACTGGCTCGAGTTTCTTGCCGAGCAGACCGCCCTTCTTGTTCTGCTCGTCGATCAGCATGAGCATCGCGTCTTTCAGCGTAGTTTCGCTAATTGCCATTGTGCCCGACAGAGAATGCAGCACGCCCACTTTGATGGTGTTCTCCGCAGCATGAGTTGCCGATGCCGATATCAGCATCGCGCAAGCCGCTATCGTCGTTTTCAGAAACTTCATGAAAGCCTCTCCTTGTTAGACATTGGGACCACTAATACGCGACCTTCAGACCCACAGAACCGGTCAGGAAATTTGAGGCCGGATTGCCGGGAATTGCGCTCTTGTCGGTGAAATATTCGATCAGGTCGAAATTGATCGAATACTTGCCGTATGCCGCCGGGATGAAATCGAGGCCGTAGCCAAGCGAGCCGCCGATGTAAGAGAAGCCGTAGCCGCTCTTCGTTCCGCCTTGAAAATCATCCGTGGTGAAGAAGGCAATGCCGGCGGGAACCGAGAGCGAGAATCCCATGCCCAGCGGAAATGTCGGTCCGACGCTCAGGACGACCGCAGATCCCACCTGCTGGGACCCATTGCCGGAGACACGGTCGTGCAGGGTGATCTTCGGTCCGAATGCAATGCCGGGCAGGATAAGACCGGTGTCGTCGAAGCCCAGGCTCAGATCGACGCTTTCTTCGACGTCGCCGGCATAACTCCAGGCGTTGTAGGTGGCGCCCGCGGTGAATTTTCCGATCGTGTAGGTGAAGCCGGGATCGAAATCGACTTCCTGAATATGCCCACCGATCGCACTGGTTGTGTTGTCGTTGATGTCGCTCCACACCGTCAGTGTGAAGGTGAGCGCGTCGGTCGCTTTGATGGCAAGGTCGCCCCAGGCGAAGGTGGTTGCCCGGTCACCGTAGAAATGGCTGCCCCCGCCCCAAACATCCACGCCATAGGAAACGAAGTGCGTATTGTAGCTGATGCCGACATCTGCCGAGACGTTCTCGGCTGCCGACGCCCCCGTCGTGGAAAGAATTGTAAGCAGAGCGCCGCACGCCAACGCACCGCCCACAGTTGAAGTTTTATGCATTTTTAACCCCTCGTTGTGCCAAAACGGGATCAACCCGTTGACGAGGGAATTTCTGGAAATGTTTGCAGTGCAACAATACGCGATTGGGCGTACGGGCCTACGCATTTTTGCGCATATCGGACCATGAAGGCGTTATAACATACTGATAAATATATCAATTTCAGGCTGTAATATTTCTGCAAATTTTCGACGACGCGACGCATGGACGGCAATGCTTGTGCGATGCACAATCACCTGTATCCTGGTGAAAGAATGACAATCGCACAGCAAAAAATTCTCCGCGAACGCCGCCAATACAATCAATGGGTGGCGAACGAAACGCTGGAGGATTACGCGCTCCGTTTCACGGCCAACAAAGCCCGCAAATGGTCCACTTTGCGCGTCGCCAATACGGCCCTGGGAACCGTGGCTTTCCTCGTCCTGGAAGCGGTCGGGGCGACGATCACCTTGAACTACGGCTTCACAAATGCCGTGACGGCGATTTTCGTTGTCGGCGCCATCATCTTCGCGTTGGGACTACCCGTCAGCTATTACGCCGCCAAATATGGCGTGGACATCGACCTTCTGACACGTGGCGCCGGCTTCGGCTATATCGGCTCGACGATCACCTCGCTCATCTACGCCTCGTTCACCTTTATTTTCTTCGCGCTCGAAGCGGCCATCATGTCGGTGGCCTTGCAAATGTGGTTCGGCCTGCCGCTTGCGGCGGGATATTTGCTGAGCGCCCTCGTGGTCATTCCGCTGGTGACCTATGGCTTCACCTTTCTCAGCCGGTTTCAATTCTGGACCCAAATCCTGTGGGCCATCTTGCAGCTGATTCCCTTCCTTTACATCGCGACGCACGGCTCCCTGACACTCCACAATTGGACGAGTTTCGCAGGCCGGCAGGGACCGGCGGACGGTCATTTCGATTTGCTCTTGTTCAGCAGCGCTGCATCGGTGGTGTTTGCGCTCGTCCCACAGAATGCCGAACAGGTCGATTTCCTGCGCTTCTTGCCGCGGCAGCGCCAGGGCAAGCACTTCGGCTGGTGGGCGGCACTGATTTGTGCAGGCCCGGGCTGGATTGTTCCCGGCATCATCAAGATGCTCGTCGGTTCGTTCTTCGCCGTATTGCTGGTGCAATCGGGCATGTCGTTCCAGAACGCTGCACAGCCCGCGCGCATGTATTTGTTCGCGTTCAATCAGACATTCGCCACGCCGCAAATGGCGATCGCTCTTGCCGGCATTTTCGTCGTCATTTCCCAATTGAAAATCAATGTCACGAATGCCTATGCGGGCTCTCTCGCCTGGTCGAATTTCTTTTCGCGTTTGACGCACAGCCATCCGGGGCGCGTGGTATGGCTGTTTTTCAACGTCACCCTCGCTTGGCTGCTGATGCAGCTCGGCATTTACGAGACCTTGGAGCGCACGCTCGGCCTCTATTCCAATATTCCAGTCGCATGGATGGGCGCCATCGCCGCCGATCTCACCATCAACAAATCCCTGGGATTGAGCCCACGGCACATCGAGTTCAAACGCGCCTATCTCTATGACGTCAACCCGGTGGGCGTCGGCGCCATGCTGATCGCGTCCGCAGCCGCGATAGCTACCTATGCCGGCGCCTTCGGCCGGGAATATCATGGGCTTGCACCATTCGTTGCGCTCGGCGTGTCGCTGGTGGCTGCGCCCCTGATCGCGTTTCTCACGGGAGGGCGATTCTATCTGGCGCGCCCGCGCACCGGGCTGGAAGGCGAAGCGGGAACCGAAATCCGTTGCTGTATCTGCGAACACAGTTTCGAACAGGAAGACATGGCGCATTGCCCATTCTATTCCGGGCCGATCTGTTCGCTTTGCTGCTCCTTGGATGCGCGCTGCGATGATGTCTGCAAGGACGGAGCAAAAGCCTCTCAGCAATGGCATAATTTCCTGGCGTCATGGTTGCCGGCCTCCCTCGCTCACAAACTCGATTCCCGTCTCGCCAAATATGCGAGTCTTTTCCTGCTCTGCGGCGTCACGGCCGCGGCACTTCTGTCGATGATCTATGTGCAGATGACGAGCGGTCTCGACACGCAGCACACATTGGTCGCCGATACGCTTCACAATGTTTTTTATCTGCTGGTCATTGTCGCCGCCATCGCCGTGTGGCCGTTCATCCTGGCCAAGGAAAGCAGCCGCGCAGCGCGCGAGGAAACCAAGCACCAAACGGCCATGTTGCTTCAGGAAATCGAAGCCCATAAGCGCACCGATCTGGAGTTGCAGAAGGCGAAAGAATTGGCCGAGGCCCGCAGTCTCGCCAAGAGCAAATATGTCCGGGGCATCAGTCACGAGTTGAGAACGCCACTGAACGCCATGCTCGGCTACGCACAATTGCTGGAAGCCAATCAAGCCATCCCAGGCAACCTCAAACACAGCATCCGGGTAATCCGCCGAAGCGGAGATCATTTGTCCAGCCTTGTGGACGGGCTGCTCGATATTTCCATGATCGAGGCGGGACGGCTGCAGATCTATCGCGATGAAGTCCCTCTTGCGGAATTTTTGGACCAGATCGTCGACATGTTTTCTCTCCAGGCCCGCGACAACGGTCTCGAATTTGTCTTTGAAGCGCCGAAGCACATGCCGGCGACCGTGTACACCGACGAGAAACGCTTGCGGCAGATCATCATCAATCTGCTGTCGAATGCCATTCGCTATACCAAGCAGGGGAAAATCACGCTGCGGATCCGCTATTCGAATCAGGTGGCACAATTCGACATCGAAGACACCGGCATCGGCATTCCGCCCGAAGAACTGGAACGCATTTTTCAGCCGTTCGAACGGATCGAAAATCCCGATCACCCGACCCGGGAAAGCATCGGTTTGGGGCTCACCATCACCCGGCTTCTGACCGAAGCCATGGGCGGCAACATCAGCGTCAAGAGCATGCCCGCCATCGGCAGTTGCTTCAGCGTCCGGCTGATGCTGTCGCCGGTGCCCGCCACCAAGCGGGTGCGCGAAGCGGTGCGGCAGACCATCATCGGCTACGAAGGCAAAAGGCGGACGATTCTGGTTGTGGACGATGATCCCAATCATGTCGCCTTTGTCCGGGATGCGCTCTCGGCGCTTGATTTTCTGGTGGTTTCGGAAACGAGCGGCCGCGGTTGTCTCGATGCCGTGGCGCGTTCTGTGCCCGATGCGATTCTGCTCGATATTTCGATGGCCGGCATGGGCGGATGGGAAACGGCTAAACGGCTGCGCGAATCGCCGATTCCGAGAATGCCGATCATCATGATTTCCGCCGATGCGCGGCTTGAAAGTCAAAGAGAAGCGTCCGGCCTCTACCATGATGCCTATCTGATGAAGCCGCTTCGCATTTCCGCGCTCCTGGACAGTCTGAAACAGCTTCTGGAGCTAAAATGGATCCACGACCAGCAGGACCTGCGCCTGCCCCACTCGCTCAGCTTGAGCGAATTGTCGGCCGAGCAAATTCCGTCCCAATCGCATCTCATCAGATTGAGCCAATTGGGCGCCATCGGTCACATCCGCGGAATCCTCGCCCAATTGGACGAGGTCGGCGTGGTTCAGCCTTCAGCCGCCCCCACCCTCGCCTATCTGCGCCGCCTCGCCGAAGACTGCGACCTCGACGGCTACAAGGACACGATCGAGGCCTTGGTTGCCCATGGACCCTGAGTCTACAGAACGGCCCACCATTCTGGCGGTCGACGACGCGCCGGAGACGTTGAGCCTGCTATCGGACATTCTCGAAAATGCCGGCATGACCACTCTGGTGGTGCGTAGCGGCGCGAGTGCGTTGGCCTTGATCGCGCAGGTCAAGCCGGACCTCATCCTCATGGATGCGCTGATGCCCAAAATGGACGGCTTCGAGACTACCCGCCGGATCAAGAAAATCCGGGAGTTCGCGCATATTCCGATCATCTTCATGACTGGACTTTCCGATACCGAGCACGTCATCAAGGGCTTCGAGAGTGGCGGCGTCGATTATGTCGCCAAGCCGATTATCCCTGACGAATTGCTGGCCCGCATTCGGGTGCACCTCGCCAATTCGCGGCTTGCTCAAAGTGCGCGCATCGCGCTCGATATTTCCGGAACGTTTCTCGCCGCCGTAGACAATGACGGCCGGGTGTTGTGGATTACCCCGGAAGCTTCCAGGCTCCTCGGCAAAGCGCTGGGAGGCGTGCGGCCGGGCGAGCCGCCCTGGCAGGAATCCATCGCACCCGTGCTGGCGAAGATCATCACGGA
>DATLVC010000189.1:0-16066 GCA_035577685.1 Micropepsaceae bacterium
TTCATGACGACCTGATCGTTTTTTTGCTTTGCAATACTAACGGTCGCATTTCCCACGTCGGTACGGACCACCGTTTTGTACGATGAGCTACTCCGCTGGAAAGAGCGTTGAAAGCACTTGAAACTTGGGCCGCCGGACTATTGCCGGCTCGCGTCCTTAACGGGTTGGTGTTGGTGGCAACTCTTCTAACGCCGAGAACGATTTCACCGGCACGCGAAAAACGCGTGTCGGCGCTGATTTATCCTTGTACGGATAGTTTAAGCTGCGCGGGGCAGCTCCAGCCGCGCTTCCAGACCGCCGAGCGCGGCTTCGCCGAGCGTGAAATTTCCGCCGTAGAGCTTGGCAATGTCGCGTACGATCGCGAGCCCAAGCCCCGTGCCGGGCACCGATTCATCCAGCCGCTCGCCGCGCTCCATGGCACGTGCGCGCTCGTCCGGCGCAAGCCCGTGCCCATCGTCTCCCACCCGAAGATAAAACCGGCCGCCATCGAGCGGCCCGGCTTGCACCGCGATCCGTGCCTTCGCCCATTTGCAGGCATTGTCGATGAGATTGCCGGCCATCTCCTCGAAATCCTCGCGCTCGCCGCGAAAGGCGATGCCCGGGGCGACATCGACGGCGATGGAAAGGTCCTTGTCGGGATGCATGCGCTTGAGCACGCGTGCGAGATCGTTCAGCACAGGCGCGGCTTCGGTGCGGCTTCCGAGCACGTCGAGCGCGCCGGCGGCGCGCGCGCGGGCGAGGTAATGATCGACCTGGCGCCGCATCGCCGTGACCTGGCGGGTCACGGTTTCGGCCAGCGGCGAAGACGAAGCGGCCGCCTCGTTGGCGAGCACCGTTAAAGGCGTCTTCAGGAAATGGGCGAGATTGGCAACATGGGCGCGCGCACGGCCCACCACTTCGGCGCTGTGCGCGATCAAGCTGTTGAGCTCGCCGGCCAGCGGTGCAATTTCGGCGGGGAATGTGCCTTCCAGACGCCGCGCCCGCCCCTCACGGATGCGGGCGAGAGCGCTCGAGACACGCCTCAGCGGCATCAGGCCGACGCGAACCTGAATCGCAATAGCCGCCAGAAGGCCGAGGCTGAACAAGGCAAAGGCCCAAAACAATGTGCGGTTGAAGCGCGCGACATCGGCTTCCATTTCCTTCTCGTCGCCCGCGACCATGAAGCGGAAAACCTGGGTATCCTCGCGCCCTTCCGCCGTACGCGGCATTGCGATGCGGCGGGAGATGACGCGTAAGTGCTGGCCATCGGGACCGGCGGCAAAACCCAGAAGCGCGTTGTTGCTGCCGCCCGGCGTGAGATTTTGGGGGGCGAGGAATTGATCCCAGAGCGAGCGCGAGGTTTGCGGCTGCGTGTCCGGAGTTTGCGACACCTCGGGCTCGATCTGCCAATACCAGCCGGAGAAGACGCGCTCGAAACGCGGATCGGCAAATCGCCCTTGCAGCGATACATGTTCGGGCGCGTCGACTTCGGCAGCGGCGATAAGGCCATCGAGATCGAAGCTGAGCCGGTCGTCCAGGTTCTCCTGCACGGCGCCGCGGAAAATCCCCGACAGCACGAAGCCGCCGGCCACAAGACAGAGCACGCTCCAAACGGCCGCTCCGATGATCAGCCGGAAGGTGAGAGAATTGGGCCGGGCAAAGGTTCCGATCAGCTTTCGTCCCCGGCGGTGCTCGGTTCGTCAAGCCGGTAGCCGAGCCCGCGCATGGTATGTATCACATCGACGCCGAGCTTCTTGCGCAAGCGGCCGATGAACACCTCGATCGTGTTCGAGTCGCGGTCGAAATCCTGGTCGTAGAGATGTTCGACCAGATCAGTGCGCGACAGCACCTGGCCCTTGTGATGAGCGAGATAGGAGAGCAACCGGTATTCGAGCGAGGTCAGCTTGATGGGATTGCCGTCGACCGTGACGCGCGAACTGCGCGTATCGATGCGCAAGGGGCCGACTTCGATATCGGGCGAGGCGATGCCGGCCGCCCGGCGCATCAGCGCCCGCAGGCGCGCCAGCAATTCCTCGGTGTAGAAGGGCTTGGCGACATAATCGTCGGCGCCGGCATCGAAGCCGGCCACCTTGTCGCTCCAGCGGTCGCGGGCCGTCAGAATCAGCACCGGCATTTTGCGCCCGGCTTTGCGCCAGCGCTCGAGAACCGTGACTCCGTCCATCTTGGGCAGACCCAGATCGAGCACGACGGCGTCATAAGGCTCTGTGTCGCCGAGGAAATGGCCCTCCTCCCCATCGGAGGCCACGTCGACGACATAGCCAGCGTCGGTCAGCGCCTTCTTGAGAAGGCGCTGCAGATCAGAATCATCTTCGACGACGAGGATACGCATGGTCACCGGCCGTTACGAAAACGGCCAAACCCGCCGCGAGGTCCCTGAGGTCCACGATCCGATCCCCGCCCCGGGGATCCGCGGCCATAGCCAGGCGGGCCTTGATTATAGCCTGGAGGCAGTCCGCGTTCTATTCCGCCGGGGATGCCGCGCTGATAGCCATTTGGGGGGCCAACGGGCGGTCCATCGGGGTAAAACTCTTGTGGGCGCGGGGCAGCGGGCCGGCCGCGCGCTGCCGGGGGCGCCCGGCGATCATCGCCCTCGACGCCGAGAACGCGGCCCGTGCGGGCATCCGTATCGAGAAAGAGCACGCGGCCATCGGGCGTCAGCCATTTGAGACGATAATGCGGTTCGCCTTGGGGACCGGCATCGGGACCCTGCACATCGGCGAGGCTGCCGGGACGTTCGCGCCTGATGCCATTGAGGATTTCGTCCAGCGACCGGACTTGGCCGGACTGGACGCCCTGACGGGCGCGATAAGGCTGTGCCTTAGTGGGGGATGACAAAGCAGCACCCATCAGGAGAGCAATCAATATGGGCGCCAAATACCGCATTTGGGGAAAGTTTCTATGTCGCGGCGCATGAACTCGCGATGAACGCGCCAGCCAGCCTCCGTTCAGACAGCCTGAGCGATCATAGCGCCAGACTTAAGGGCATCCCAATGGGGATCGAGCGCAGAACAGGAACTTGAGGCTGTCTTTCGTGTAACGCCCCTCCTCGCGAGGCCAGCCTTAAGGATGAGACCCGCGGGTTCAAAGCGATCCCGCGGGTCTCTAATTATCAGAGCTAAGTGGAAGCTATATCTGCAAAATTCGTCACGTTGGTAATCGCCTAATGAAATTCAACGTCCGTGTTGAGACGCCGTTCCCCAGCCGCAGAGTGCGGCGCCGGTGGCATTGTGCTCTTTGACCTGGAGAATCGTTTCGTCCGTGTCGCGGCCGGACCACAGAAACGGCTTGGCCACGGCACAGAACGAAACATGCCCATCAGTCGGGGCGTTTGAATCCGTCATCGTCGCGCAAGCGCCCGGGATCGCGCTCGAGAGCAGTGCGAACGCCATCGCGGGCTTTCTCCGCCGCGCCGATCTCATCGAGCACCGATTTCAGATTGGCCCCGATGGCTTCCGCGCGTCCGGCCTCGATGAGTTGGCGATCGCGCAGCCAGGCGGCAAAACTGCCCACGGCGAGCACGAGCGCTTTGAGAATGCCAAGCCATGTCACCGGCTCAGCTCTTGGTGACGGCCACGCGCAGCGCGCCCAGGCCCAGCGCCCCTTCGATCGGATAAAGCCAATCCGGCACGGTGTAGCCGAGCGCCTGCGCCGCGGCGGTCGCCGCGGCGACGATGGCGACCAGATACGTCTTCTTGCCATTCAGCAGATTCAAGAAACCTTGCATGGTGAGCTCCCATAAAAAAAGCCCGCGGGGCCGCGGACGACGAAATCTCAAATATAGCGGCGCACCGGCATCTCGACTTCCACGGGCTCGATCTGCCCGTCGGAGAAGGTCGCTATGAAGCTGAGCACATAATCGACGTCCTCGACCCCTTGGGTGAACCATTGGGACACCGTCGTTTCGTCGGCGCTCACAATCGCGGGGCCATCCAGACGGTCCGCGGCATTGGGATCGCCGGCCGCGGATAGCGCGTGCACTTCGATGGCGACAGCGGCGGAAGCGATGGTCACGCTCTGCGGCAGCAGGCGCGAAAAATCGACCGACAGCAGGAGCCGTCCCGCTGGCGTTGTGGGATCGAATTTCTGCATCTTCAGGAACTCTTTGGGACGATGGTGCGGCAGCGGGGAAGCGCTAGGACGCGAAAGTTCGGATCGATGGCCGGGGCCGTGCCGGACATCACGCGCAAGGAAATGCTATCGCCCGTTTCCGCGATGGCGACAGCGATTGCATCGCCGGACGATGCACCAAACAGCAATAGCAGCATGGATCACCTCGTGGTCTCAGGCCGAGTGGAGCGAATAAGCAGCGAGGTGTGCATCACGGATAATGCAGCCGCGCCGTGTCGACGGCACCGGAACTCACAATGCGATCATACCCCGCAACCGTGGGATGCGTGCCATCGGCCGTGTATTTGTTGGCCGTCCCGTCCACGGCCCATTTTCCATCGTCGTGGGAATTTTCTATTGCCCACGCGACTTCATAAATGCCGTTGTTCAGGAACGGGAAATTGCCCGCGCGAAGATCCGTGTTGAGGGACACACGATGGGAATTGTTGGTCTCCACGGTCTGATTGCCGGCCGTAGCCCAGCCGTCGCTCGAGCCGGAACGCGCCCACGACGTCATCTGGGTCTTGCGGACGTTGGGTCCGAAAAGTTGATAGAGCGACTGCAAAACGGATTCGACCGCAACAACGGAAACACCGTTGGTAATGTCGACCGCCGTAAGCTCAAAAACGGCGTGTGACGCGTAGGGATAGAGCGCTTTGCGGCCGTTGTCGGATCCTATCCATGCGCCGCCCGATGCGCCGTCACCGGCCAGATTCACAAACGCCAAATCCGTCGGAAAGGATTTGGCGATCATGCCCTTTCGGAAATCGCTGATCGTGCCGTCGTCATTGTAGCCGCGAATGACGCTCGAGCCCAAAATCAGAACGCTCGCCTTGGACGTCATTCCGATGATGGCGAAAGGCGGCGCGCTGAATGTCCCATCATCGCTGATCGACCCGCCCATTGTCAGGTCTGAAAGGCCGTTTCCGCTGTTAATAAGATCCCCACCCGCGCCATTGTCCCAGGTGTTGTAATAAACGCCGGACGCATTTTGAACAAACATCCGTATCCAGAATGTTGCGCCGCGCGGAATGGAAACCCGTGAATAGTCCGATATCAGCGTTGCACCACTCGCCACCGTCCCGCTTGATTGGCCACCGACGAACGGAATCTGGGTGAACACGCCGGACGGATATTCGACAGATGCTGAAACGATCGCCGGGCTGCCGCTGCCAATCTCCACGGCTCCGTTCATATAGAAGTTCGCGTAAGCGATCTTCAGGGCGCGAATATCGTCGGTGGCAATGCTGGTGGTGCGGGAGTTCATACTTGTGTGTGAGCCAACGATATTGACGCACAATCCCGCACGCGTACCCACGAACCCTTCGTAAAAAAATCCGTGGCGGCGCGTTATAGGTTGCAGCAGGCGCTTGACGGTCTTGGATAGTGCCATCGACTTACACCGAAACCGTGTGCAGCGTGATCACATGGATGCGGGCGCTGGTGGGCGTGTAGGCGCCATTGGTCACCAGATAGGCATAGATGTTCGTGCCGGAGAGTTTGATCTGCTTGTTGATATTGTCGGTTTGCACATACAGCGTGCTGCCGAGATCGACCGGCGTGCCAAGATCGATATAACCCAGGAAAGATGCCCGATCGCCGGATGGCAGATCGAACGCGCCATTGTCGCCCGTCGCGCTCGGCGGCGTGACGTTATAAAGATAGAGCCGATACGACGTTTCCCCGCTGATGACCGCGGATGAATCGATTTCCAGCGACGCACTGGTGATCATCACCTCGCCGCCGTTCGGTCCCACTGACGCGAAAGTCAGCGCCGCCGTCGAGCCTGTGGCTGCGCCCAAAACGTCGTTAGCTGCGTAGGCGTTCGTGTCCGCGGTGCGCGTCAGAGTGACGGCCGCGCTATATCCGCTGGAACTCAGCGTCGTGGTGACGGCGCCGCTGTCCACAACGACGTGGCCGATGACATTGGAGCTGGTACCGAGAACAAGCGTCCCGGCGATCCATTGCTTGATCAGTCCACGGAGATATTGCTGAATGGTGCCGTTGGCATCGGTGATGACAGGCGTACCGCTCGTCGCACCCAGCGTAGCCACGGCGGGGTCGTCGGACGCCAGGGTCACACGCTCGGCTGCGGCGGCGGTTCCCGCCCCGTAGACCGGGGTTCCCACGGCCGTAATCAGCGTGCTCAGGCGCTGGGCAATTCTTTGCAACCGTCCGTTCACACCCGACGACGCCGTGTCGGACACGGGCGCGGTTTCCGTCAGCGCTCCGAGCTTCGCTCCAAGAGCAAGATCCGATCCGTCGGATTCGTTCAGGGCAACTCGTTCCAGGTCTTTGGTCTTCGCGTCTTCCGTGAATGCATAGGTCGGAACGCGTTGCGAACCGCCGGGAACCGAAACATCCGAAGTGGTCATTGTCTCTTGTCCTGTTCAGTTTGCCGAAGTGATGGTGAGCGAAATCACCGAGAGAACCTCACCTGCGCTGATCGCCGTGCGGCTGATGACGCAATCGGTGCCTGCTGGGCCGACCGTGCCGTCGACCGCCGCGGTGCCGTCAGCCTTGCAGAGGCGGAACCAGGAGGCGGTTCCTGCGGCGTTGGCCGTTGCAGCGGAAATTGCGTTGGCCGTCAGAACACCGCCCGATGCCGCGCCGGCAAATGCGGTTGCGTTGCAGGTGAACTCCACAAGCTTCACCTGCGATGTCACGGCCGCGTCGGGGCTAGCGGGCTGCGTGCCGTCGTAAATGCGAAGCAGACCGGAAGCGCCCACTTTGGACGTGATCTGATCGAGCCGCGCATTTTTCAGCGCAGCGGAATATTTGACATTGTGGGCCATTCAGAACTCCGTGAGAGCCGTCAGCTTACGACGGCGCGATCGGTGACGCGCCGCCAATTGGTGCCGTCGGAGAACGCGATCACCGCGCCGCCGCTTTCGTTGCTGACATAGAGAATCTGGCCTGCGGGATTTGCACTGGGCAGCCCCGACACCGTGGACGTTCCGACGCGAACGGGCCCTCCGACCGCAAGCGTTGTGAAGGACGAAGCAAGATCGGCAGCAAGTTGCGCCATGGTGCGATTCGCCCAGGCGCCCGCTTTGCGCTGGACGATGTCGTCATTGGCCGGCGAGAGCTGTGCGATCGCCTTCAGGTCGCCGTCGAGCGCGTTCTCGAACGTCACCCAGGTGCTGCCATTGTGGACATAAAGCTGATCCTCATCGCGCATATAGGCGATGAAGCCCTCACGCGGCGGATAGAATTCCCACGCGCCGTCCACATAATGGGCGACATTGTTCTCTTTGCCCGACCAGGCGCCGGTCGCCGTCGCCGCCGGAATGTAGCGCGCCCCATCCGACGGCGAGCCGGGCGGCGCCATCAGATCCTTGTCTTCGATGGCGAGCAGAACCAGCGCGTCCAGTCTGCGCAAGGATTCATTGACGGTGACATGCTTTTGGGCCTGCGCCCCGTCGAGATAGGGGAGCTGGAGATTGGTGGAATCGGACATCGGTTGCTCTCAGTAAAACAGGGTGGCTTTGCGCGCCGCGCCGCGGCCGTAAACAGCGGAGATCTGGTAGACGGCGACCGTCATCGACCATTGCTGGCCGCCGAAATCCGCGGTCTGCTGGGCGAGCGTGTAGGTTGTTTGCGTTGTCGTGCTGGCAAGCGTGCGCACCACGCTGGAGCCATTGAAAATATCCAGTTCGTAATTTTCCGAATCTTCGCCGAGTGGCACATCCATCTGTTCCCAGGAATCGCCGCCGATGCGCGTGCGCCGTTTCCAGGAGATGACGATGTCGCCGGCGACTGTTGGCCAGTGCGCGCGAATCTGCACCGGGCTCAAGGGCCTCAAGCCCAGGGCCGCGAACTGGCGCTGCTGGGTTTGATAGGTCGCATCGGAGATCGGCTTGCCGTTCGGACCCCAGCGATAGAAAAACGGCAGCGCGCGGCTGTCGAAGCTCAAATGCACCTGTGGCAGCGCGCGGTCCAGAATGACGACGCGCGCGCCGGCCGCGACCGGATTGCGCATAGCGGACTCCGTGCCCGCCTGGCCCCGCAGCAGCGTGGTGAGTTTCCATTGGCCGGGGCCGACCAGCGTGGCATCGCTGAACTGCACGATTTCCCATTCGCCGTCGGCATTCTCGACCGCGAGCGTATTCGCGCCCGCAAGCACGTCGATGTCCGACAGAGACGACAGCGTGCCGCTGTAAAGCGTGATCCAGAGCTGATTGCCCTTATCCCACCGGCCTGTTGCTCCGGCATAGAAGTCGAAGCGCAGCTCGCCCATGGTCGCCGGGGTGGCAAGCTGGGTGTCAAGTGCATAATTGGCATCGGCGGCACTGCGATAAACGAGCACGCTGCCCGGCCAGGGCACGGCATAGCTTGCCACATGCGGCGCGTGGGGCACCTCATCGCCCCGCAACAGCGGGAGAACGAGAAACTCGAGCAGCGCCCGCCCGGCCACATTGACTCCTTGAAGCGCAGCCACACCGCGATCCGGCCCATTGACGGTTTCGTAGATCGAGGGATCGGTCATCACCGCGGTGATGGCACGGGGGCCGGAATCCGCAATTTCGCTGACCCGCAACCGCCGCGCGCGTCCACCCACGGTCAGCGTCAGCTCATCGGCCGGATCGAATGCGACCCGCGAAGGAGGCAGCGCGAAACTCGCGGCTTCCCGCATCACCCAAGCATCCTGGAGCAGACGCTCGCCTATGCCGATGGCCTGGCCCTGATCGAGCACAAGCGGCAAGGCCGATTGCGCTACGCGGTTGGAGCTGCCGATCAGACGATGAGCTTCCGCCACGCTGTCGCGGTAATCCGCGGCGGCATCGATATAGGAAATACGCGACACCGAAGGCAGATCGACATCCTGCGAGCGTTCGAAATTCACGCCCAGGGAATCCTCGTTCTCCGGCAAAGCGAGATCATCTTCGGCCAATTCGGCTGACGGCGCTCGCCCACGCGTCAGAAATCGCATGGTACCGGCACTTTCCACCGCATCGAAATGAAAGGCGAGCCCGAGCGGTTCGAGACTATCGCGCGGGCTCTGAGTCTGATCGATGAGATAACCGGTCGCCAGTCCCGACAGATTGGCGGTATCGAAATCGGTGAACCCGGCCAGCGTGCAGATGTCGCCGACCAGATCGGAAAGCAACACCGCACCCAGGCGCCCGTTCAGCCAATGGCCGAGGCGATAATTGGCCGTGTCGCCCCACACATCGTCGCGTGACGGAAAAAATGGAAAGGGGCGCGCATCCCAATTCCAGGCATAGATATTCGCCGCATCCACCATGCGCCCGGAATAGACGGTCGAGGCTGGATTGTTGGCCCCATCCGACCAATATTTCAGATGCGCCTCGAGAAAGCGGCGCTGAATCAGATCGTCGCGTTCGCCATTGGAGAAATACGGCAGCGCGCTCTCGCTCGACTTGGCGTCGAAGAAGACATTGGGCTGGTTGGCCCCCTTGTCGACCGCTGGGCAACCCAGCTCCGTGAACCAGATCGGCTTTCCCATTGCGGTCCACGCGGTAGGCGAACCGCTTTCCGTTCCGCTCGGCCGGTCGTAATGCGCGTTCGACCACCAGCCCGCCAGATCTTTGCTGCGAAACACCCACGGTTTTGAAGCCGTCCCATCGGTGATCGTGGTCCGCGTCTGAGCGCGGCGGTCGGAATCGCTTGCGTAATACCAGTCGAAATCTTCGCCACCCGCAATATTGCCCGCGAGATAGATGGGATCATGAATGTCAGTCGGACCGTTGACGAAGTCGTAATCGTGATGGGCCGTGCCGTCGCGCCAATCGGCAAGCGGCATATAATTGTCGATTCCCACGAAGTCGATATTCGCATCGGACCACAAGGGATCGAGATGGAACAACACCGCGCCTGGCGCATCGCCAGTCTGGTGATTGTTGTATTCCGACCAATCCGCGGCGTATCCGATCTTCGTGCCGCCGCCGAGGATGCTGCGCACATCGGCCGCCAGAATCTTCAGCGCCTGCACTGCCGGATAGGCGGTGGAAGAATTGCGCACCCGATTGAGGGCCACAAATTCCGACCCGATCAAGAAAGCATCGACGCCGCCCGCCGCCGCGCACAAATGCGCGTAATGCAGAACCATGCGCCGCCAGCCCCAATCCGTGCCGCCCGTCCAGCTCACCTGGGTGCCGCTCACGGCAAAGTCGCTTGTGGCAGCGCTGCCGAAGAACGCGTTCACCTGGGTTGCGGCGGCGCTGGTCTTGTCCGGGCTTCCGCCGACGCCGGGAGCAGGATCGCATGTGATGCGCCCGCGCCAGGGATAGGCGGGCTGGCCCGTGGCTCCGGTGTAAGGATCCGACAACGTATTTGTCGACGGCACATCCATGAACAGGAACGGGCAGAACATCACGTGCCAGCCGCGCGCGCGCAAAGCCGCGATCGCCTGAACGACGGATGCGTCCGACGGTGTGCCGCCATAGGCGAGACGGCCGTTGGCCTGCGAGATCGAATGCGCAGCCGCACGCGCAGCCCCGTTCACGTTCCAGGTCTCAGGATAGGTCGTCTTGTCTGAGACTTCGACGCCGGGCCTTACGGTGCAGTGGTTGGCGCGCAGATCGTCACCGAACCAGCCTACGACAAGCGACACGGCCCCGAGATTGGGCGCAAGATTTTCGAGATCGTCCAGCGAGGCAACCATGTCGACGACGCCCGCCGAGCCGTGGACGTTTTGCGGCGTGGTGACACCCTTGCCGTCATCGGCATTCACGGCGTCCGTCGCATAAACGAATTCGCCTGCGCCAGGAATGAGTGCCACCCCGGCGAGCCGGCTCTCCAGCGAATCGGGATTATCGGCTGACAATGAGCGGATCAGCTCGAACTGAAGCTGTGGAATGCGATTGCCGAATGCCGCGAGGGGCAAGTCCTCGAACACGATATAGCAGAGGCCCCGATAGGCCGGATTGTTGCCCGTGCCCTCGATTTCCTCCATCAGCGGGTCCGCGCCCTGATCCTCCGTACCGGGATAGAATCGCGTCACCGCGGTGGAGAGATCGAATAGCTTGCCGTCGGCCCAGACGCGTCCGAGCTGATGCACTGTGCCTTCCGCAAGCCCGACGGCGAAGGAAATGGAATACAGATAATCGGTCGAAACGACCGTGGTCCCGCCGCCGCCCTTGCCGCCGCCCGCGGACTGGCTGGTGGTGACGACGGTTTCTTTGAACCGTGTCGCCCAGATGATCTCGCCGGCCACGCGAACGCGGCCATAGACAACCGGAATGGACGCGCCCTCCGTCGAGGTTTGAATCGTGGTATCGGAAAGCCGCGGACCTTCGCGATTGACGGTGCGGTGCGATGCGAACAGCGCGCTGTCGATGCTCGCCCCGGCAATCGTGCCCAGCGCCGAGCCGATGGCGCCGCCAATCGGTCCGCCGATGAACGTGCCGATCGCCTGGCCGGCCGCTTCAAGAACAAGGGTGGCCATTGGTCAGACCCGGAACGCGTAGGCCAGTTTGCGCCGCCAGTTGCGCCCGAATTCCTCTTCGGAGACGCGCTTGTTCTGGCGCGCGTGAATCAAAGTCGGGACGCCGCCCTGCTCCGCCACGATCCCGCAGTGCTTTGCCGGCCCGCGCGCCGCCATGCGAAACAGCGCGATATCTCCGGGCGCGATATCGATCCGGTCGATTTCGGCGAAATGGCGCTTCAGCGCCGTGTACAGCGTTTCGTCGCCGGAGGCTTCCGCCCAATCCACTGAATAAGGCGGCGGCGTTTCGGGCTCGTCGCCCATCAGCTCGCGCCAGACACCGCGCAACAGGCCCAGGCAATCGCACCCCAATCCTTTCAGGCTCGCCTGATGCACATAGGGCGTGCCGATCCAGCCGCGCGCCGCGGCGATGAGGCTGTCGCGTTCAATTGCCATAACGGCTTTTTCCATCCAGCGCGTCGCCGCGTGTGGGATAAGAGAGCACCGCATCGTTTCCCGGCATGTAAGGGAATCCACGGAAATTCGCCTGGTTGGCGAATTTCGCCTTGCAGGTCGCGAATTGCTTGTCGCACCCCGCCGTGACGGTGAAGCCGTCGCCGGATGTCACCGCTTCGCTCATCGGCTGCCACAATTCGATGGTGACCGCAGACGCGGAAATCGCATGGCGTTTCACTTCCATGGCACGGCCAGTATTGGCGCCGCTTGTCCACGCAAGCTTGCCGCCGGAAAACCAAGCCGAGGCGAACGCACCAAGACCGCTGACTTCGAACCGCCGAGCATCGGTGGTAACGGTCACCGCACCGCTGGCGTGGAAATCCACATCGGTCAAATCTACAGTACAGCGGGCATCGCCGAGATCGGCATCGCAGGAATAGCCAAACGCTCGGCCCACGGGCTGATTGAGCCGTTGTGCCAGGCCGCGGATTTCCGCTTCGAAACTCAATCTTCCGCGCTTGACCTGACCCAGATTGCCCTTGCGCATCAACACGCGCTGTTCGGGAGCGGCCCAGTTCACGCGCCAGATCTCCACCTCGGCACCATCGTAAAGGCCGGCATCGAGAGCCGTTTCGGCAATGGCGTCAGATGACAGCGCCCCTGTCACCGAAAGATTGTCGACCGCGAGCCCGAGCGAAGATTGAACCTCGCTGGCGGTAAAGCCCGTCGCCGCCTCATAGGTCACGCCAGCGAAAATTACCGGTGCGTCGTGATCGGTGAAGCCCTGCACCACGCTGTCGCCGCGCGCGATGCGCCAGCACCAGCAAAGCGTCGTTGTGCCGGAATCGAGATGATCCTGCAGGCCGGCCGGCAGCGTCTTCATAGGCGGATCTCGACAATGGGAATGGCCGGAATCTCGCCAGCCTGGAACGATGCGAGATTGACGGTGAGCGCATCGGTGTCGAAGCGCACGGGCACATCGAATTCAAAACCGGCCGTTACTGCAACCCCACTCCCCGGCGCGGAAACAAATGTGACGATGCCCGTCGCGGTATCGACGCTCCAGCCGCTCATCTGCTCCACGCCGTTCAGCGCAACACGCACTTTGCCTGCAACGGGCTTCCGAATCGCGCGCGTCCAGCTTCCCGGACCGGAGGCGTAGACTTTCACCAGCGAAAACTGTGTCGCGGTGCCATTGCCCGTTCCAATGGCCACATCGCTTGGCGTGACGCTCGCGTTCGGGGCGCAGGATTTGAAATCGGCAAAATCCTTGAAGCGAAATCCATAAACTCGCCCTAAGCGCGCTTCGAAAAAGCCGATCACCGCGTGAATATCGTCGAGCGACTTCACGCCATATCCGACATCGTAGCGCCGCCGCGAGTTGGCCCACACGGCGTTGCGTTCCTCGAAGCCCGAACCCAGCGTAACGATTTCCGTCTTGCGCCCGGGTCCCCCGGACGAGCCGAAGGCGATAGCCGTCGGAAAGCGCACCTCATGAAACGCCATTTCAGAGATTCCTGGCGCCGCGGGCAAGCGCGCGCGTCAGCATCGCCGCCACTTGGGATTCGGATTTGACGAAGCTCTGCGCGTTCGGCGTCTGCACGTTGACAACGATGTTGGGACGGGCGGGCGTCAAGTTCGCATTGGGCACAATCGCACCATTGCTGGCCGGCATGAACAGTTCCGGCCCGTGCTCGCCCACGAGATAGGCGCTTCCCGGCCCCACCGGCCCGCCAACTGCCAAGCCGCCTATGGCTTTCCCGATCGAGCTGGCGACCGTATCGATCACGCCTTCGATCGGCTTGATCACCGAGCGCTCGATGGCAATGCGCGCGAGATCGGCAATGATCGCATTCACCATATCTCGAAACGACAACTGCCCGGTCTTCGTGGCTTTCAGCACGCTCTTTTCCAGCGCGCTGAACGTATCGTTGAACGCGCCTTTCATGCTGTTTGTGGCGGTGCCCACGGTGCCGCTCGCAAACGTGTTCATGTCTCGGCCGGCTTGCGAAAGCGATTGCGACAACGGCGTGAGATTGGCGCCGATCTCGACGATCAGGCGATCGGAAAGCATTGCGTCGGCCATTTAGGAGTTCGTGTCGGGGTAAAGTTGCATCAAATTCAGAAGCTGCGAATGGCACATCGGCTCGGTGGTTGATGCCACGCGCAAGCCGTGCCGCTGCGCGAATCCCGCAAACGCGGCGCGCCATTCGACCAGCGTCATATTCCAGAACGTCTCCGGCGCGAGCCCCATCATGCCAAGTCCGGTTTCGAGGATGGCTCTCCAGCGAAAGGGCCGGATGCCGGTCCTCCACCGCCATCGCTACTGCCAGCCGCAAAGGCCTGGCTCACCGCCTGTACCAGAACCGGAAGATCGACCGGCAGGCGCAGCGCCTCCAACGGAGTCATCTCGTGACCGCCCCCGCGGATCAACGCCGCCGCGACGATCGCCAGATCGGCGGCGCGCAATTTCTTCAGCCGCCCCTCGATCTCGGAGAGATCGTTCAACGACAACCCGTCCTCGATTTCCGCAAGCGCGCCCAATGTCAGGCGCAGGCGGAACATCCGCCCACCCGCTTGCAATTCGGATTCCCCGCGCGCCCGGTTTGCCATCAAAGCGCTGCGAAGCTGAGCGCACCGGCCGAAGCCAGCGTCAGGGACATCCGGACCTCGCCGTCATAGGTGCCTTCATATTGCAGCGCAGTCACGGCGAAGGCGCCGGTGATTTCGCCGAAATCAGGCACCACGATCTTCCAATTGTTCAAATCCTGGTTGAAGAAAATGCCGCGCACCGTTGCGTCCGATGCTGCGTCCTTGAACACGCCCGAGCCGGAGACGCTTGCTTGGCGCATGCCGGTATTCGCCAACAGCTCGCGCCACATATTGGCGGAATCGGCATTGGTAATGTCGACGGTCTGCGCATTGAAACCGAGCGAGGTGGTGCGCAGACCCGCGATGGCGGTGAAAACTTCGGGCGTGGCGCCATCGCCCAATTTGATCAGCAGATCTTTGCCCTTCTGGGCTGCCATGACGAACTCTCCTTATGGACTGGGCTCGGTCACGGCGCGATAGCGCGCCGTACCGTGATAGGTTTCGCCGTCGTTCTCGCGCCACACTTGGGACAGCGCGAAACGCAAATTGACGAGCCGGTTGGAATCGAGGGTCAGCGCCGCATCTTGCAACGCGTCATAGATGACGGAGAGAATGGCGCGCGCTTCCATGCGCCCGCCGGCCCGTGACCAGACATGAATGGAGACCTGGTGCTCGGCGCCTGTCTCCGTTGCGGTGCTCCAATCGGATTCCGTCCCATCACCGATCTGCACATAGGGAAGCTCAACCTCTCCCGGCGGATCGTCATAGATTCGTGGCGGATCGCCGATCAGCAGCGCGAGCGTGGAATCAGCGCTGAGCGCGGCGAAGATCGCCTTCTGCAGCGGCCAGCCGGCTTTGCTCATGAGCGCGCGCCTCTCACGGCGTCTGTGAGCTTGCGTGCGATGGTTTCGCGAATGCTCTGACGGTTCGCTTGCAGCGCCGCTCCGATAATGGGCCGCGCCGGCGCATTCCGGGTCCCGAACTCGCGGGCAACCGTGGCTGCGCCTTCCAGCATGATCCGGGCCGTGCCGTCAGGCGCGCTTTGAACGGACGCCGCCTCGCCGTTCGTGCGCAGAACATCCGCGAACTGGCTTGCAGCTTCGGCGACACCTTCCTGAGCGGCGCGTGCCAGCCCGGCTTCGAGCCGCGCAAAGGAAAAAGGTTCGGTCACGATGGCGCTCCTTCTTCGCAAAGCAATGTCAGCGCCGGGGACTGCGGCCCCGCATCCACAATGGCGCGGATGCCAAACAGCCGCGCACCGATCCGCACCCGATGATTGACGGACACATCGCCGCGCCGCCGGATGATGAACCGGCCAGACACGCGCATCTCCGGGCGGCCAGCCTCCAGCGGCTTGCTGCCGCTCTCCATTTCGAGAACAGCCCACACCACGGCATAGGGCTCCCAGCTTTCCGCATATCCGCCGCCGCCATCGGCCGCGAGCACCTTGGATTCCAGCACAATGCGCTGGCGCGCATCGCCAATGGGAAAGGCATTCACAGCATGATCACCCGGAATGGG
>DATLVC010000190.1:0-37061 GCA_035577685.1 Micropepsaceae bacterium
GCGCCAACAAGGAACCCAAGATCGGCTACAGCGTCGCCAGGGCATCCTATGGCACGGTCATTGTGGGCGTGCGCGCGCCCGCGATGCTCGAAGCGCGCGATATGACCGAGATTGCTGTGCGGAACGGTGGCCGCTTGGAGAGCCTGGCCGTCAGAAGCGGCGACCGCGTGGTAAAAGGCCAGAGACTGGCGCGCCTGGCATCCGATTCCGCGCAGGCCGAATTGGTGGCCGCGCAAGCCGAACGCGCCGCTCGGCAAGCCGATCTTGCGCGCGCCGAAGCCGATGCCGCCGAAGCGCGCGCAGCGGCGCAGCGTGCACGCGGCGATGCAAGGCCCGGCGCGGCGGACGCCGCAGGCGCGCGTCTTGCGCGCACCCTCGCGAATGTCGACGAGGCGCGCGCTTTGCTCAGGGCAGGGGACGCCAGCCTCGCGGAGGCGCGCGCGGCGGTCGAAAGTCTCGATGTCCGCGCTCCCGTCGACGGCGTTGTGCTGAAGATCAATTTCGAACCCGAAGGTGACGTCCGCTCGATTGCCCGCGGAGAATCGCTTCTGACGCTGGCCGGCGATTTGTCGCAAATGAATTTGCGGGCGAGCTTCCCGGAAAATGCGCTGGGCACGCTGCGCGTGGGGGAGCGGGCCGAATTCACCGCACCGGCTTTTCCGCGCCGCATCTTTGCCGCGACATTGACCGGGCTCGATCTCTGGCCGAAACGAAACGTGACGGACGGCAAGACGACAGTCACCTATCCCGCGACGCTGACCGCCACCAATCCCGGCGACATGTTGCGACCGGGCATGAGCGCCGATGTCGCCATCGTCACCGCCGAGGCGAAACATGTGCTCGTGGTTCCCAATTCGGCGCTCAGTTTCACGCCGTTGCCAAAAATCGAATCCAAATTTCCGCTATTGAAGACATCACCGGAAGGCCCGCGCGTGGGGCGCGTATGGGTGATGCGCAGTGGCGATCTTTCCCCGCGCGATGTGGTGCTGGGCCTCAGCGATGGGCGCGTCACGCAGATTGTTTCGGGTCCGCTGCGCGAAGGCGAGAACGTCGTTACCAGCGCGATTATCACCGCCCAAGGCAACCCAACGTAATGCTTTGAGCCGTCTTCCCCGTTCTCTTCCGCGGCATGGCCGCCGTTCCTGTGGCGCCCCTTTCCGGCCCTTCGCTTTCGGATAAGCCCCTTATCGGGTCCTGCCCGGAGGTGCTATCGTTCGGGCCACGCAATAAGAACCTCATCCTTCGATCTGAGCCTCGTTTTTTCCGGCGTGCCGAGTGGCGGAATTCCAAAAAAATGGGAGGTTGTCATGCGCGTCCTTGCTCTGTTCGTTGCCGGCGCATTGGTTGGCGGGCTGACGGTCCCGCTTTCGGCTGCGGCCCCGCAAAACACCACCCCGCCGGATTTTTCGTCGAATTTCGCTGGCTGGGTCGGGCTTAACGGCGCCGGGCCGTTCTTCGAGGCGGTGCCGGGGCGCGTGCCCGGTCCCGTCGTCAGCGATCCAGCGCATCCCTTCGTGCCCAATGGCACCGATGCGCAGCCAACCTTCCGGATCGCCGATCTCAGCAATCCCAACCTGAAGCCCTGGGTGAAGGATTATATGAAGAAGGACATCGACGAGGTCCTCGCCGGCAAGACCGCCTTCACGGCGCAATCGAGCTGCATGCCGGGCGGCGTTCCGATGTTCATGGGTTTGGGCGGGCCCAACCCGATTGTGTTCCTGCAAACCCCCAAGGAAGTCTGGATGATCTTCTCGAGCGATCACCAGATCCGGCGAGTCTATCTCAACGTGCCCCACACGGCGCATCCCAAGCCCTCCTGGTACGGCGAGTCGGTCGGGCATTACGAAGGCGATACGCTTGTCGTCGACACCATCGGGCAGAACACCAAGACGTTCGTCGATATCTACCGCACGCCGCACACCGAGAAGCTGCACGTGGTGGAGCGCTGGCGAATGATCGACAACGGCCAGATGATGGAATCGGTCTTCACGGTGGAAGACCCTGACGCCTTCTATCAGCCCTGGACGGCCATGCGGCGTTATCGGCGCGCGCAACAGGAGCCGGACGAAGCCCCCTGTGCCGAGAACAACAATTCGAATCTGTTCGACTATCACATACCCCAAGCCGACAAGCCGGACTTCTGAGCGGAGGATCGCATGGCACCGGGCCGCTTCATCGTTCCTCTTCTGGTTCTGACCGCGTTCGCTGCAACCGCGTGCGCGGCGGAGACATCCGTTCCCGATTTTTCCGGCATTTGGGGGCGCAACACGTTCGATTTCGAAGCGCTGCCCGCTGGCCCGGCTCCCATCACAAATAGCTATCGGCTGCCCGCGGGCAGCAGCGATCCCACCAGGCCGGTCGGCGATTACAAGAATCCGCTGCTCAAGCCCGAAGCGGCGGCGATCGTCAAACAGCGCGCCGAAAAGGCGCTCAAGGGCGAGACGTTTCCCGATCCTTCCACGCGCTGCGCACCCTATCCACCGCCCTTCGTTGCGGCCATGCAATTGGGATTGCAGTTCCTGCAGAAGAAGAACGAGATCACCATTCTCTACAATCAGGATGATCAGGTGCGCCACATCCGGCTCAACGGGAAGCACCCCGATCATGTGGCGCCGTCCTGGAAGGGCGATTCAATCGCGCATTACGAGGGCGATACGCTGGTCATCGACACCATCGGTATCAAAGCGGATTCGCAGAGCGTGGTGGACCGTTACGGCACGCCCCTGGGCGAGGGCGCGCATGTGGTGGAGCGCTATCGGTTGATCGATGCCGCAGAGGCCAAGCAGGCGCAGGCCGAACATGAGAAGGAGGCCGGGCGTCTCGGCGGGGCCATGCCGATCGATGAGAATTACAATAAAGGCCTCGAACTGCAGCTCACCATCGAGAACCCCGCCTATTTTACGCAGCCTCTGCCGGTTCGCGTGACCTATCGCCGGGCCGCGCTTCCGTGGCAAGAACAGGTCTGTGCCGAGAACGCCGTGAACCCATATGCAGTGGCGGCCTCGCCGCCCATTCCGAAGGCCGAAAAGCCGGATTTTTAAGGGGGATGCCTTGATTGTTCGCCGTCTGGTTGGGGGCTTTCTGCTCGCTTCGGCGTTCGTTTCCGTGACGTTCGGCGCGGCAGAGGCCGATGCGGTGCCCGACTTTTCCGGCCCGTGGGGACGCAACGTCTTCAATTTCGAGCCGCCGGACGCAGGCCCGGGACCGATCGTGAATTTGCGGCGGCTGGGCGCGGATGCCGCCACCACGCTGGTCGATGGCGATCCCATCCCGCTGGTCGGCGATTACCACAGTCCGATCCTGAAGCCCGAGGCCGCCCAAGTGGTGAAGAAGAACGGCGAATATTCGGAAAGCGGCCACGACGTTCCCGATCCCAGCAATCAATGCGGGGCCTTTGCGCCGCCCTATCTGTTCTCGATCATGCAGGGCATGCAGATGATCCAGCGGAAGGACGACATCGTCATCCTCTACACGCAGAACAACCAGGTCCGGCATGTGCGCCTGAATGCAAGCCACCCCCGCAATGTGACACCCACACCCATGGGCGATGCCATCGGCCATTTTGAAGGCGACACGCTCATCATCGATACGGTCGGCATCAAGCTTGAACCCTATACCGTGGTCGACCGGTTCGGCACGCCGCAGAGCGAGGCCATGCATGTGGTGGAGCGCTATCGGCTGATCGACGCCAAGGAGGCGCAGGCCGCGCTGGACCGGCATTCGAAGAAAACCGCCGTCACCGGCCCCATGGTTGCCGATCCCCATTCCGACAAGGGGCTCAGGGTCGAACTCCTGGTCGAAGATCCGAATGTTTTCACCACGCCCTGGAGGGCGAATGTGACCTACCTTCGCGTCATCCGCGGCTGGAACGAGGGCGTCTGCGCCGAGAACAATGTCGATATGTTCCACCTGGGCGATACGCATATCCCGACGGCGGACAGACCGGATTTTTGAACGGCGCAAAGAAAGGGGTTAAGAGGAAGCCGGCAACACCATCCACAAACGTTCGATTCCATGACCGCATCGCCGCAAGGCGGTTCGCATTTGTAAGGCCCTTATCTCCCACGACCAAAATAACGGAGTCCTCCGATGAAGCTCTATATGCATCCCGTTTCCACAGTCAGCCGGCCCATTCGCTTGTTCTGCGCCGAAAATGGCATTCAAGTTGACGAAGAAATGGTCGATCTGATGACCGGCGCCCAACACAAGGAGCCGTATATTTCGCTCAACCCGAACCGGCAGGTGCCGCTTCTGGAGGACGGCGATCTCAAGCTCACCGAAAGCTCCGCGATTCTGAAATACCTCGCCGAAAAATTCGACCTGCCGTCCTATCCCAAGGACATCAAGAAGCGCGCCAAGATCAACGAGGTGATGGACTGGCTCAACACCGGATTCTATCGCGACTTCGGCTACAATCTCGTCTATCCGCAGCTCTTTCCGCATCACAAGCGCCGGAGCGACGAAGCCCACGCCAGTGTTCTGGAGTGGGGCCAGGCGGGCTCCAAGAAGTGGTTGCAGATCCTCAACGATCATTGGATCGGACCGAAGAACCAATATCTCTGCGGCAACGACATCACGATCGCGGATTATTTCGGCGCCTGCCTGGTGTCGATCGGCGATTTGATCGGCTGCGACCTGACCACCTATCCGAACGTGGCGCGCTGGCTGGCCAACATGAAGAAGCTGAAGAATTGGGACAAGGTGAACGAAATATTCTCAGGCTTCGCAGCCGGCAACAAAGGCAAAGAGTTTGTGCGGGTTCTCTGAGCGCAGCCGGCAATGAGCGGGAAGGATGTTGGTCCTATGATCGCAATCGAGAAGGTCGATCACCTTGGCATCCGGGTGACCGACAAAGCGCGCGCGCTCGCCTTCTATGCCACGCTGGGATTCGAAGTCGAACATGAGGTCGATTTCGACGCCGTCGTGATCATCAAGAATCCAGTCGGTGTGGAGTTGAACCTCATCGTCAACGGCGTCAACCTCACCGGCGGCAAGAACATCCTCATGGATGTTCCGGAGAAGCACCCTGGCTATACGCACGCGGCTCTGCGTGTCGCCGATATCCGCCACACCATCGCGGTTCTGAAGAAGGCCGAGATCACCATCACCCAGGGGCCCGTCACCTTCGGCGATGGCCATGTCTCGGTCTTTGTCCGCGATCCCGACCGCAATGTGATCGAGCTGCGCGCGCGTCTCGATCCGAATGAAGCCCAGAAGATCGAAGGCCTCGTGTTCTACGATCCAAAGGGATAGGCCGCAATTCGTTGGATTTGAAGCAGCAAGTGTCATGCCCGCGAAGGCGGGCATCCAGAAAGTATTGAAAAAACCTGGATTCCCGCATACGCGGGAATGACATCTCAATGGGATGCGATTCAAACTGAAGCAACAATGCTCTAGGCCACGCAGGGCTGGAGTTCGTTACTCCAGCCCGCGGGCGACGAAATAGGGATTGGCGAAGCCCTCGGCGATCTTGCCGTAGCGCAAAGGCGCGCCATCCAGCCTCTTGACCGAACCGCCCGCGGCTTCCAGCACCGCCTGGCCCGCGGCGGTGTCCCATTCCATGGTGCGGCCGTGCCGCGGGTAAAGATCGGCTTCACCCGTCGCCACCAGGCAGAATTTCAGAGAGGAACCCGCGGCCACCAGATTGGCCACCCGATAGGCGGCGAGATATTCGTCCGTCTGGGCATCGCGATGGGTACGGCTCGCGATCACGATCAGCCCCTCCTGGGGCGCTGTGCGGGCGTGGATCGGTTCGGCCGCGTTCATATTCAGCGGCAGATCTTCGGGCGCCGCCACTTCGAAGGCGCCATTTTCGCCGTCGCCGATGAAGGCCCGCGCCTTGGCCGGGGCCAGCACCACGCCTGCGACGGGGCGGCCCTTTTCGATCAGGGCGATGTTCACCGTGAACTCGCCATTGCGCTTCAGGAACTCACGGGTTCCATCCAGCGGATCGACCAGAAAGAACCGCGTTCCCAGGTCGGGCGGCAGGCGGCCTGCCGCCATTTCTTCCTCCGCGATGATGGGTACCCCCGGTGCCAGTACCGCCAGCCGCTTAAGGATAAGCTTCTCGGCCTCTTCGTCGGCCGCGGTCACGGGGGAGGAATCCGGCTTTAGCCGGGTTTCCGTTCCCGTGGCATAATGCTTAAGGATGAGCCGGCCGGCGTCATGGGCGATTTCGGCCAAGCCGGCGGCAAATTCGGACAGAAATAAGGTCATGGCGCTGTGGATAAAGCTCGGTTTTAAGGACTCGTTAAGGCAGCGAGGGCACATTCATATTGTGGAAACGAAAGGGTCGCTTTCGCCATGCTGCACGTTAAAGGCATCGCCATGAATGATCTCGATTTTGCGGCCCTTCTGGTGTCGCGCGTGTGCCACGACCTTGTGAGCCCGGTGGGCGCCGTGGTCAACGGGCTCGAAGTGCTGGAAGACGAAACCGATCTCGCGATGCGGGCCGATGCGCTGCGCCTGGTGGCGGCAAGCGCCGAGCAAGCGGCGGCGCGGCTCAAATTCTGCCGGATCGCCTTCGGGGCGGCGGGATCGGCCGGGGCGGAACTCGATCTGACGGAAGTCGGCCGCATCATGACGGGCCTCTTGAAAGGCGGCAAAGTCGATCTCGTCTGGCTTGGTCAGCCGGCCAATTGGCCCAAGGATTGGGCCAAGCTGCTGATGAATACGGTGCTCGCGGCGGTCGATTGCCTGCCGCGGGGCGGGCGCGTGACGGCGGAAACCTCCGGAACTCCGGCGGCGCCGGCTTTTCGCGTCACGGCCACCGGCACGGTGGTGCGGTTTACGCCCGAGGCCGAGCGCGCGCTCGCAGGCGAGCCCACAGGCTTGCTCGACGGCCGGTCCATCCAGCCCTATTTGACCTATCAGCTCGCCAAGAATGTGAATGCCGGCTTGAACGTGACCTCCAGCCCCACCGAAATCTGTTTCGCCGCCGGTTAGCGTCTTCGGTGAAAAGCCCGGCGCGGGTTCAGCCTGTGTTTACCCGCACCTGTCACAGTGTTTGCGGGAGCTGGGAAGGAATACCTGATGAAGCAATGCCTGATCGTGGATGACAGTCGCGTATTGCGCAAAATTGCGCGCCGGATTCTGCAGGAACTGCAATTTTCCGCCGACGAGGCCGAGGACGGCGCCGCGGCGCTCGATATGTGCCGGCGCAATATGCCCGACGCCATTCTGCTCGATTGGAATATGCCGGCGATGTCCGGCATCGAGTTCCTGCGCGCGCTGCGCCGCGAGCCCACCGGCGCCAAGCCGGTCGTGATTTATTGCACGACCGAGAACGATATTGCCCACATTACCGAAGCTATCGGCGCTGGCGCCAACGAATATCTCGTCAAGCCGTTCGACAAGGAGATCGTCGAGGCGAAGCTGGTCGAAGCGGGATTGATGTAGGCCCCCTCTCATGCGGCGGGAAGATTTCCAATTCCTCGCAGAGCTTCTGAAACGAAAGTCCGGACTGTCGCTGACTCGCGATAGGGCGGCGCTGATTCTCAGCCGTTTGAAGCCGGTGGCCGAACGTCACGGGTTCGCGGACGTCGATCGTCTTATCGCGGAATTGCGGCATGGCGATGAATCGCTGTCCCGCGCCGTGGTGGAAGCGATGACCATCCAGGACACATCCTTCTTCCGCGATGGCGCGGTGTTCGATGCGTTTCGCGATGTGCTGCTGCCGTCGTTGCGGGAATCGCGTTTGGCGAAGCGGCGGATCTCGGTGTGGTCGGCCGCGTGCGCGACCGGACAGGAACCCTATTCGATTGCGATGATGTTCGCCGGCCTGCCGCAATTCGAAGATTGGCAGATCGATATTCTCGCGAGCGATGTCAGCGCGGATGCCATCGCGCGCGCGAAAGAAGGGCTCTACACCGAAGCCGAAATGCAGCGTGGCTTGCCCGCGCAGATGCTGGCGGACCATTTCCAAGCCGAGGGCGAAAGATTGCGTCTCCGCGACGACATTCGCCGCCGCGTGCAGTTTCGCGTCCTCAATCTTCTCGATTCTTTAGCGATGCTGGGACGCTTCGATGTCATCTTTTGCCGCAACGTGCTGATCTATTTCGATTCCGCCACCAAAGCGGACATTCTCGACCGGCTGTCCGGCCTGCTGGCGGAGGATGGCTATCTGGTCTTGGGGCTTGCGGAAACGACGCTCGGCTTAAGCAACGGCTTCGCGCCGGTCCATCATCTGCGCGGCGTCACACGGAAAACCGGCCACGCGCAAATGTCGCGCGTCATGGCAATCGGCTGAATCAAAAGAGGCTGGCTAAATAAAAAAGAGGCGCGAAATTCGCGCCTCTTCGCCCTCGACAAAACGCAACACTCTCAGGCGGCGATTTTCTCATCGGGATCGCGCAGCACATAGCCACGGCCCCAGACAGTTTCGATGTAATGCTCGCCATTGCACGCGACCGCGAGCTTCTTGCGCAATTTGCAGATGAAGACGTCGATGATCTTGAGTTCGGGCTCGTCCATGCCGCCATAGAGATGGTTCAGGAACATCTCCTTGGTCAGCGTCGTGCCCTTGCGTAAGGAGAGCAGCTCGAGCATCTGATATTCCTTGCCGGTCAGATGCACGCGTGAGCCGTCGACCTCTACCGTCTTGGCGTCGAGATTGACGGTCAGCTTGCCGGTGGTGATGACGGACTGCGAATGGCCCTTGGAGCGGCGTACAACCGCCTGGATGCGTGCAACCAGCTCATCCTTGTGGAAGGGCTTGGTCATATAATCGTCGGCGCCGAAGCCCAGCGCTTTGACCTTCGCTTCCACGATGGCATTGCCGGAGAGAATGAGAATCGGCGTCTCCACCTTGGCCAGCCGGAGCGACTTCAGCACCTCGAAGCCGCTCATATCCGGCAACGTCAGGTCGAGCGTGATGATGTCGTAATCGTACAACTTGCCGAGGTCGATGCCTTCCTCGCCGAGATCCGTCGTGTAGACGTTGAAACCTTCCGAGCGCAGCATCAGCTCGATGCTACGAGCCATTGCGCTATCGTCTTCGATCAAGAGTACACGCATAGTGACTTATTCCCTTGTCCGACGCATTTCGGCCGTCGTGGTTAACTGATGGCCAAACCCTAAACCGAAATGGTTAAGACTAGATTGCCATTTGTCAGTGAATCATAGCGACAACAATTAACGGTCGCGCAGATGCGGCTTTTCGTCAATATGTCATTGATTTCCCTCGTTAAGTTTACCGCAGTTTAAAGCCTCTTGCGCAAAATGCAGAGGAAGGCCGCCAGTATCCGCCGGCCCGGCCGAACTCTGATGAAGGTTGCATGCAGGCATTGATCGACACTGTGGGTGGGCTTCCCCGATTCACCCGCTTCGGCCGCGTGGCCCGCGTGGAGGGTCTTCTTGTCGAGGTGACCGGCGCTTCGGGCGCCATCGGTCTGGGCGGGCGGCTGCGAATCGCCGGCACCGACGGTCGCGAGACCCCTTGCGAGGTCGTGGGCTTCCGCGACGGGCGCGCGCTGGCCATGCCGTTCGGGCAGCTCGAAGGAATCACGCTCGGCGCCCGCGCCACCTTCGAGGAGCGCGTTTCGGCGATCTATCCCAACCGCGCCTGGCTCGGCCGCGTGATCGACGCGTTCGGCAACCCCACCGATGGCAAAGGAACGCTGGCCCGCGGCATGGAACCCTATCCGCTGCGGGCCGCGCCCCCGCCGGCACATGCGCGCTCGCGCGTGGCCGGCAAGCTTGATCTCGGCGTCCGCGCGCTCAACGCGTTCGCCACCTGCTGCAAGGGCCAGCGCATGGGCATCTTCGCGGGCTCCGGCGTGGGCAAGTCGATTCTGCTCGCGATGCTCGCGCGCAACACGGCGGCCGACGTGACGGTGATCGCGCTGGTCGGCGAACGCGGCCGCGAACTGAAGGAATTCATCGAGGATGATCTCGGACCCGAAGGCCTCGCGAAAAGCGTGGTCGTGGCCGCAACCTCCGACGAGGCGCCGCTGACGCGCCGCCAGGCTGCGTTCGTCGCGATGGCGACGGCGGAATATTTCCGCGATCAGGGTCTGCATGTTCTGCTGCTGATGGATTCGGTCACGCGTTTCGCGATGGCTCAGCGCGAGATCGGGCTTTCGGCGGGCGAGCCGCCGGCGTCCAAAGGCTATACGCCCACCGTGTTCGCCGAACTGCCGCGGCTTTTAGAGCGCGCCGGTCCCGGTCGCGCCGGCACCACCGGAAGCATCACCGGGCTCTTCACCGTGCTCGTCGAAGGCGACGACCATAATGAACCGATTTCGGACGCCGTGCGCGGCATCCTTGATGGGCACATCGTGCTCGAACGCGCCATTGCCGAGCGCGGCCGTTATCCCGCGATTAACATTCTGAAGTCGGTGTCGCGCGCGATGCCCGCGTGCAATTCGCCCGCGGAGCAAGCCACCGTGATCCGCGCCCGCAGCCAGATCGCGATCTATGAGGACATGGCCGAATTGATTCGGCTGGGCGCCTATCGCGCCGGCACCAATCCCGAAGTGGATCGGGCGATCGCGCTCTATCCCCAGTTGGAAGCCTTTATGACACAGCAAAAGAATGAATGCAGTCCACTGGCGGCCGGTTACGCGAATTTAAGCAAAATCCTGGATGATGCGGCAACGAAAGGGTTAAGCCGATGAAACGCCGGGGTTCTCTTTTGCGCTTGAAGCGCTTTCGCGTCGACGAATTGAAGCGTCGACTCGGGACATTGGACGAGATGAAGACCGATCTCGAAAAGAAGCTCACCGATCTTGAGGATTCCGTGGTGCGCGAACGTCAGCGCGCCAATGATTCGGATATCGGGCGGCTGGCTTTCCCGAGCTTCCTGCAATCGATCGAAGTGCGCCGCAAGAATATCCGCACCACCATGGCGGATCTGGAGCGCGAGCGCGCCGCGCAGCAGGACGATCTGTCCGCGGCATTCCAGGATTTGAAGAGCTTCGAACTGGCAGAGGAAGAGCGCCTGCGCCGCGCCGCCGAAGCCGAAGCCCGTCAGCAGCAATCGCGCATGGACGAGATCGCAATGGTCCGTCATTTGAGAAAGCACTCCGCCCGCAAAGTGGGGTGAGAAGCTTGCCGTAGCGACAATCCCCTTTTGCTGATCCGATCTGCATTTTCGAGTCTTCGCGCGTGAAGCTTGGCCTCATGAAAAGCCGCGCGCCCATATGTTAGTGCTATTTTGGATCGGGCAGACTCAAATCTCTCACCATGGCCGGCCGCCGAGCCGGCCAACCAGCCGGCGAGCGTCTGCGAGCCGATGATTTATTTTGAGCCCGCAGACGCGGGCTCGCTGGATGGCAGGGGCGAGCCCTGCCATGGTGAGTTTGCTTTTTTGAGTAGTGGATAAAATCAATGCAAACGAGTCTCGCGCAGGCAACAGCCCTGAGCCGCAGCGGCGGCGCTTAGGCTGCGGCTTGCACGGGAGATTGCGCGTGCGAGGTTAGCATCCGCGCCAGCGCCATGGGCGTCAGCGATTCGAGCCCGTCCGCCAGATAGGGCGAGGACGTGACGTGGGCGATTTGCATACCCGAAAACACGATCGCAAGAAGCGCGCCTTTGCGCTTTGCAAGATCCAGCCCCGTGACGACGACACGCGTGGTGCCGAGCTTCGCCAGCGCGGCGGCGATTTCACCCGCCTCTTCGGCGTCGCCGGAGGCCGACATCACGCCGACAAGATTCGCATTCCCCGCCGACAAGAATTTCACCAGATCGCGCGGCAAGGATTCGCGCGGATCGCACGCGGCGGTGTCGGCAATCAACACGGCTTGCGAGTCATGCGCCTGCTGAATGGCATCGGCCAGCATCTCGGGCGCTTCGATGCGCAGCAGCGGCACGTTCAGGCAGTTGGCAAAGCTTTCGAGCCGTGCCGCCTGGCCGGCGGTTTCCAGATCGGTTGCGGCCAGCACAACAGAATTTCCGGCAAGGCAATGCTGTGCCGCGAATCGCGCGGCGACAGAGGTTTTCCCCGCACCCGGCATCCCCATCAAGAGGACCGCACCGCGATCCGTCGCATCGAAATTTTCGGTGCGCATGAATGTGTCCAACGCCGAGGCGAGTGCGAGATTCATGTCGGAAAGGCCGCTTTTCTCGGCTTCATCGATCAGCACCTTCACGATGGTCAGCGGCGTGCGATGGGAGAGCAAAATCGTCGTCAGCGTCTCGCACGAAAACGGCGTGGCGTTGGCCGTGGCACGGGGGTTTGTCCCGCGCACACGCGCCAGCAGATTTTCGCGATAGCGGTTTTCGACACCGGCGAAATGCGTATCATTGCTCGCCGGGGCGGGTTCGCGCCGCGGCATGTCCTCAGACGCGCCCGGCAGGGCCTTGTCGCCTTCGATGCCCGCGCGCAGGAGCACCGTTCCGTCTTTCAGCGTTTCGCTGGCCACGATGATGGCTTCATCGCCCATCTGCGCGCGCATGGCGGCGAGGGCTTCCTTCATATCCTTGGCGAGGAAGGTGCGCAGCTGCATGGCTTAGATCTGCCCCATGGTGCGCAGCCGGATGGAGGGATGGATTTCGTTCTGCGAGATCACCGACGTCTGCGGCCGGAAGCGCTCGATGATCGAACGCACATAGGGCCGGATGAGCGGGCTCGTCAGCAGCACCGGAAGATCACCGCGCGAGGAGGCCTCGTCGAAGCGGTCGCGCACGGTCTGGATGAAGGCCTGCAATTGCGTGGGCGCCATGGCGAGCTGGCGTTCTTCGCCCTGGCCGGCCAGCGATTCGGCGAAAGCCTGTTCCCAGGCGGGTGACATCGCGACGATGGGCAGGAAGCCTTGCGGCGACAGATGCTGGTGGCAGAGCTGGCGCGCCAGCCGTGCCCGCACATGCTCGGTGATCAGCATGGCGTTCTTGGTGTGGCCGACCGCTTCGGCGATGCCTTCCAGAATGGCGGGCAAGTCGCGGATGGACACGCGTTCGGAGAGCAGCGTCTGCAGCACGCGCTGCACGCCGGTGACCGAGATCTGCGAGGGGATTAGTTCCTCCACCAGCTTCTTCTGTTCGGCCGGCAGATCGTCGAGCAGCTTCTTGGTCTCCGCATAGGAGAGCAGCTCCGACATATGGCTCTTGAGCACTTCGGTGAGGTGGGTGGTCAGAACCGTGCCGGGATCGACCACGGTATAGCCGCGGAACGAGGCTTCCTCGCGCATGCCCTGCTCCACCCAGGTGGCCGGCAGGCCGAAAGCGGGCTCGGTCGTGTGCGTGCCGGGAAGCTCGATGGCATTGCCTTTGGGATCCATGAGCAGAAGCTGGCCCGGATAGAGCTCGCCGCGGCCGGCCTCGACTTCCTTCACGCGCACCACATATTCGTTCGCACCAAGCTGCATGTTGTCCAGGATGCGCACCGCCGGCATGACGAAACCCATTTCGGACGCGAGCTGACGGCGCAGCGCTTTGATCTGATCGGTGACGCGGTGGCCCTTGGCGTCGTTGATGAGCGGCAACAGGCCGTAGCCAAGTTCCACGCGCAACAGATCGAGCGCGAGCGCGGTGGAAATTGGCTCTTCGGTGGGCTGTGCGTCGGACACCTTGGCCGCTTCCTGTTGGGCCGCTTCCTGACGGATCGTTTCCTTGTTGCGCCACGCGGAATAGGCCAGGCCGCCCGCGCCGACGGCGATCAAGGCAAAGACGAGATGCGGCATGCCGGGAAGGATCGAAACGACAGCCATGACGAACGCGGCCATGGCGAGGGCCTGCGGGTAAAATGACAATTGCCCGAGAAGAGCCTTTTCGGATGAGCCTTCGGTGCCGCCTTTGGACACCATCATGCCGGCGGCGGTGGAAACGATCAGCGCCGGCACCTGGGTGACGAGACCGTCACCGATGGTCAGCAGCGTGAAGGTCTGCGAGGCATCGGTGAAGCTCATGCCGTTCTGGGCGACGCCGATGATGATGCCGCCGATGATGTTGATGCCGACGGTCAGCAGGCCGGCGATCGCATCGCCGCGCACGAATTTCGAGGCGCCGTCCATGGCGCCGAAGAAATTGGACTCCGCTTCGAGGTTCTTGCGCCGTTCCCGCGCCTCGGATTCGTTGATCAGCCCGGCGGAAAGGTCGGCATCCACCGCCATCTGCTTGCCCGGCATCGCATCCAAGGTGAAGCGCGCCGCGACTTCGGCGATGCGGCCGGCGCCCTTGGTGATAACGATGAAGTTCACGAGGACGAGAATCGCGAACACGATGATGCCGATGACGAAATTGCCCTGGGTGATGAGCCGTCCGAAGGCCTGAATGACGTAGCCTGCCGCAGCCGTTCCGTCCTTGCCATGGGACAGGATGAGGCGCGTGGACGCCAGATTCAGTGCCAGCCGCAGCATGGTCGAGATCAGAAGCACGGTCGGAAAGGAGCTGAATTCCAGCGGCTTCCTGATGAAGATCGAGGTCATCAGGATCAGGATCGCGAAGGTGATCGAAAAAGACAGCGTCAGATCGAGAATCCAGGACGGCAAAGGCAGCAGCAGCACGACAAGAATGCCGAGAATGCCGAAGGCAAGCGCGATTTCGCCGTTCTTGAGGTAATCGCGAACCGCATCGAACGCACCGCGCGGGCCGCTCTGAAATGTCTGCGCCTGGACTGCCATGCTGTTTTAATCTTTCTTACGCGGCGCGGCCTTCGCCGGGCTGGGTCACGCGCATGCCCGCCTGGGTGTATTCGCGAAGCTTGTTCCGGAGCGTGCGGATGGAAATGCCCAGGATGTTCGCCGCATGGGTGCGATTGCCCAGGCAATGATCGAGCGTATCCAGGATCAGGTCGCGCTCCACATCCGACACGGTGCGCCCGACCAGCGCGCGCGTCGTGGTGGCAGCGGCTTCGGTGGCAATCGCGACGGGATCGCTGCCGCTGCGGATCGGGCCATCGGCCAGCTTGCCGCCATCGGGCAGCCGGATCGAGTCGGGCGAAATCTCGCTGCCATGCGACAACAGCACGGCGCGGTGAATGGTGTTTTCCAGCTCGCGCACATTGCCGCGCCAGTGATGGCTGAGCAGCATGCGCTCGGTTTCCGGTGCAAGCGGGCGGAACGCCACGCCATTGGCTTCGGCATATTTGCGGGCGAAATGGCGGGCCAGCGCGAGGATGTCTTTTGGCCGGTCACGCAGCGCGGGCAGCTTCAGATTGACGACGTTCAGCCGGTAGAGCAGGTCTTCGCGGAAGGTGCCGCGCTTCACCGCGTCGAACAGATCGCGGTTCGATGTCGCGATGATGCGGATATCGACTTTAACGGGCTTGCCGCCGCCGACGCGGTCGATCTCGCGTTCCTGGATGGCGCGCAGCAGCTTGGCCTGGAGACGCGCATCCATTTCGCTGATTTCGTCCAGCAGCAACGTGCCGCCATTGGCTTCCTCGAACTTGCCGACGCGCCGTGCGATGGCGCCGGTGAACGCGCCTTTCTCATGGCCGAACAATTCCGATTCCAGAAGGTTCTCCGGGATGGCTGCGCAATTCAGCGAGATGAAAGGCTTGTCGGCGCGGGCGCTCTTGCGGTGGACATAACGCGCAAGGATTTCCTTGCCGGTGCCCGATTCGCCGGTGATGAGGATGGAGGCGTCCGAGGGCGCAATCTGATCGGCCATGGCGATGACCGACGCGGTTGCCGGGTCTTCGAAGATCAGCTGGTGGGATTCATCGGCAACCGCGGCCAAGACGGCGGCGATCAATTCGGGATCGGGCGGCAACGGCAGATATTCCTTGGCGCCGGCGCGGATCGCATCCACGGCCCGGCGCGCATCGGTGCCGACACCGCAGGCAATCACCGGCGTGCAGATGCGTTCGGTGGCGAGCGAGCGCACCAGCAGCCCGATGTCGAGCGCGACATCGCACATGATGAGATCGGCGCCGCGCCCCTGGCGCAGTTCCGAAAGCGCCTGGTCGACGCCGTTGGCGTGCGCAACCTTCGCGCCTTTGTCCAAAGCGATTCGGGTCGCTGCGCCGATTTGTCCGCCCAGACTGCCGATGATGAGAAGCCGCATGTTCTATTCCCTCGTATTCGCGAAATGATCCGGTAACGTTAACTCTGACCCGATTTGATGATTTCCGTCATGGTGACGCCCAGCCGGTCCTCGACGAGAACCACTTCACCGCGCGCGACCAGCCGGTCGTTGACATAAATGTCGATGGCTTCGCCGACTTTGCGGTCGAGCTGCAAAACTGCCCCGCGGCTCAGCTTCAGAAGCTGGCTGACCTCCATCGCGGATTTGCCCAGGATCGCCTGTACGGTGACCGGTACGTCGTAGACCGCTTCCAGGTCGACGGCGGCGCGTTTCAGATCGGTTTCGCCGCCATTCTGCTTTTCGAGCAGCGGCTGGTTATCCGGCGATCCGCCGTCGTCGCCCAATTCGGGCAAACCGACATCATTCTCCGCCATTATTCGCTCTCCTCAACGGGCGCGCGGGCAAAACGCTGCGCGACCAATTCGTCCAATGCGTGTTCCAGCGTGCTTTGCGCGCGCTCGATGCCGCCGCCGCGCCATTCGATGCGGCAATCGGCGTTGAACAGCCGGGCATCGCCGATGAACTGCATGCGGCCCTCATAACCTTCGGCGCTGGCGATTTCGTTTGCCACGTCCTGAATTTTCTGCGCGAGCTGCGGCGAGGTCTTCACCACCACCCGCGGCTCGCCGATCGCCTGATGCAGCGCAATCTGCAGGGCTTCGGCGATTTCGGCTTCGGGCGAGGCGGCAAGCGCGGCGTGGGCAAGTCTCTTGGATGCGGCCACCGCAAGCCCGGCAGCGTCGGCGCGGATCGCTTCGATTTCGCCGTCCATCGCCTGGATGGCGGAGAGCACGGCCGCGGCCACCTGTCCGATGGAAGCGGCAACCGCCTGAGTCGCGCGGACATCGCCATCGCGGCGGCCCTCTTCGCGGGCGATCCGCTTCATCTCTTCGATTTCTTCGCCGGTGTAGTTCTTGCGCGACCGGGCGTCGCTGCGCGCGGTTTCGGACGCGCCATCGTCGAAATGCGTGTCGAAGGTGAATTTCTTGACGGTATTGTTCATCAGTAGATCAACTCGTCTTCGCCTTGTTTGCTGGCGATCATGATCTCACCCTTATTGGCGAGGTCCTTGGCAACGTTCACCATGCGCATCTGGGATTCGTCGACGTCCTTGAGACGCACGGGGCCCAGCGCTTCCATGTCTTCGCGCAGGATCTTGCCGGCGCGCTCGCTCATATTGGAGAAAAAGACGTCGCGCAGAGAATCGGTGGCGCCCTTCAGCGCCAGCGCCAGCTTGTCTTTCTCGACATGCCGCAGCAGCGTCTGGATGGAGCCCGGATCGAGCTTGCCGAGGTCTTCGAAGGTGAACATCAGGGCTTTGATGCGCTCGGCGGAATCGCGGCTGCGCTCTTCCAGCGAGGTGAGGAAGCGGCTTTCCGTCTGGCGGTCGAAATTGTTGAAGATGTCCGCCATCATCTCATGCGAATCGCGCTTGGAGGTGCGCGCGAGGTTCGACATGAACTCGACGCGCAGCGTCTGTTCGACCTTGTCGAGAATGTCCTTCTGCACCGATTCCATGCGCAGCATGCGCTGCACCACTTCGAGCGCGAATTCTTCGGGCAGTGCGCCCAGCACGCGCGCGGCGTGTTCCGGCTTGATCTTGGACAGCACGACCGCGACGGTTTGCGGATATTCGTTCTTGAGGTAATTCGCGAGAACCGATTCGTTCACGTTGCCGAGCTTGTCCCACATGGTACGCCCGGCCGGACCGCGGATGTCCTCCATGATCTGACCGACTTTTTCGCCGGGCAGGATGCGGGCGAGCAGCCGTTCGGTGGATTCATACGAACCCATCAGCGAGCCGGTCGACGACATCTGCGAAACGAAGTCGACCAGCAGCTTCTCGACCAGCGTGGAACTGACCGTGCCGAGATTGGACATCAGCTGCGAGATTTCCTTGATCTCGTCCTCGTCCATCATCTGCCACAGCTTGGTGGAGTGCTCTTCGCCGAGCGAGAGCAGGAAAATCGCCGCGCGTTCCGGCCCGGTCAGGGAGCGGAGGTCTTCTTTGACTTGCGGTTTGGTTTGGCGGGCCATGTGTTAGTCCATCAAGCCGGTTGGTGCATCCAGGTGCGCAGGATCGCGAGTGCCTCTTCCGGATGGGCCTGCACGACGTCACCCACTTTGCGGATCGCAGATTCGCGCACCTGGCCGTCAATCTGGCTGACGTCGATGGAGCTTTGTTTCGAAGCCGCGATCTGCGGGGCGCCGTTTCCGGCCGCCAATTGCGCCTGCTGCGCGGCGGCATCGCCGCTTTGCGTGAGTTGGGGGGCGCCCGGTGTGCCCGGCGCCTGAATGGCGATCGCGCCGCCAGAGGCCGTCGCGGCGATCGGTGTGGTCAGCCGGCGGATCATCGGCCGCACGACCAGCAGGAATACCAGCAGCGCCGTGATCGAGAGGATGAGAACCTGGCCGAGCTTGAACCAGATGCCGGTGTCGATTCCGAGCAGAGGCTGCGGTTCCGGCGTTTCCGGCCCGGTGTCGATGTCGGCAAAACGCATATTGGTGACTTGCAGCTGATCGCCGCGTTTGTCGTCGAAGCCGATGGCCGAGCGCACCAGCGCGGTGATCTTGCCCATGTCGTCGGCGCTGCGCGGGGCATAATTGCGCTGGCCGTTCGCGCCCGGCGTATAGGTACCGTCGACCACGACCGCGACGGAGAGCTTCTTCACCTGGCCCGCATCCTGGACGAGCGTCTTGGTGGTCTTGGAGATTTCGTAATTGACGGTTTCCTCGGTGCGCGTATTGGCGGAGGCCGAGCCGTCATTGGCGGGCGTCGGCGGCGCGGCTTGCCCGGGAAGCGCTGTGCCGACGCTGACCGCCGCACCGGCACGGCTGTCTTTCTGCTGCGAGTCCTGCTGCACCGTCTGGGAGGAGCGCACCACCTTGCTGTCGGGATCGAAGGTCTCCGCGGTCTGGGTGACGCGGTTGAAATCCATGTCGGCGGCGACCTGCACGCGGGCGTGGCCGGGTCCGACAATCGAGGAAACGATATTCTCGACGCGCTGCCTGAGGCGGTCTTCGAAGCCCGAGGTACGTTCTTCCTGCGCCGCGCCCGTGGCGGCATCGCCATCGCCGCCGCCGCCGAGCAATTCGCCTTTATCGTCCACCAGCGCGACATTGTTGGCGGAAAGACCCGCAACAGCCGCCGCCACGAGATGCTGGATCGCGCTGACCTGGCCGCGCGACAGCCGCGTGCGCGTCTTCACCACCACCGAGGCCGATGGCGGCTGATTGTCGCGGGCGAAGACTTGCCGCTCGGGAATGACCAGATGCACACGCGCCGAATCGATAGAGTCGAGGGATTTGATGGTGCGACCCAGCTCGCCTTCGAGCGCGCGCAGACGGTTCACGTTCTGCACGAAGGCCGTGGTGCCGAAGGTGTCGGTCTTGTCGAAGATTTCGTAGCCCACACCGGCAGACGGCATGCCTTCCGCGGCAAGCTGCATGCGGATTTTCGAAACCTGGTCGGAGGGAATCAGAATGGTTCCGCCGTCGCCCTTCTGTTCGTAGGGGACGTTCAAGGCCTCCAATTTGGTGACGACCGCAGTCGCATCGCGCGGCTCAAGCCCGGCGAACAGGATCGCCTTGGGGGCTTCAGCGATCATGCCGAACACGTAGAGGAAGAATCCGGTCAGCGCGGCGGCGACGCCTGCCATGGCGCCGATGCGTGCTGCACCCGTCCCTTTGAGAAACTCCGGCAAATGACCCTCCGCCTGAACTGCGGACGACCGGGTGCGAGCAGATTGTTCGCTGGTTTTCCGATGCGCCGCTGAACTAGGCAAACATTGCCGGGACGGGGTAAAGTTCAGCTTAACGGGTTTGCGATTTTTCGCGGCATCGGATCGTTCTAAGTCGATGCACTAAAAGAACGATTTCTTAACCTCAGAGAAAGATTGAAAGCGGAAACGGGATTTTCCGATTTTTTCCGCTTTCCTTGCCTAGTGGCGATATTGCTGCACGCGTGTCGCGCGCAAGCCCGCGAGGCCGAAACGCTCGATCGCGCGTTGCCAAGCGAGGAATTCCTCGACCGTCAGCGTATAGCGCGTGCAAGCCTCTTCGAGACTCAATAGTCCGCCCCTGACCGCTACCACCACTTCCGCCTTGCGCCGGATGACCCAGCGCTTCGTGCCCGGTGGCGGCAGGTCAGCCAAAGTGAGCGGACTGCCATCTGGGCCGATCACATAACTCACGCGTGACCGGCGTTGCTCCTCAGCCATATTTCTCATGCTCCACCTTCTCTACCCAACGCCGAAGACCATACGCCGCAGGCTTTTAAAAAAGCCCCAAGGGGCAGGGTAAAAGAAGGAATAACCTAATGATTTCGTTAGTTTTGCTTGTTGAAACGGTGTCTTCATTTCCGTAAAGACACCGTTTCATTCAGCTACTGCTTGATTTGCATCAGTTCCTGCAGCATCTGGTCTGCAGTCGTGATGATGCGGGTTGCCGCTGAATAGGCGCGCTGCGTCGTGATCAAGTCGGAAAATTCCCGCGCAAGATCGACGGTCGAAGCTTCCAGAGAGTTCGATGCAATCGAACCGGCGCCACCGGTCTTGGCTTCGAGAATGGTCGCCCCGCCCGATGCATCGGTGATCTGATAGGCGTTGCCGGCGACGGGCGCGAGCGCATCCGGATTGGTGAATGTCGCGACCGGAACCTTGAACACGCGTTTCTCGATGCCGTTGTCGAACAGCGCCGAGACATAGCCCTGGTCGTCCACCGACACTGAACTCAGCGCGCCGTAGGGGGCGCCGTCGACATTGGCCGATGTCAGAGCCGAAGGCGCATCGAACTGCGTCACGCCGTTGGCCGAACCGGAACTGCCGAACGTGATCGTCACGGTTTGTGGCGTGAGACCGGTGGAAGCAGCCCAGGGAATGTTGAGCGTCGCCGTCGGCGGCACGGACAAAGTGCCGTCGGCATTGAACGAGATCGTGCCCGTGCCGATGGGATTGTTGCCGGCGCCACCGATGTCAGCGGCATTTCCCTGATAGGAGATTTCATATTTCCAGGTGTCCGCCGCGGTCTTCACGAAGGCAAGCTGCATGGGACGCGCCGTGCCCTGGCTGTCATAGACATTGATGGTCTGTTCGAAATCCGGCGTGACGGTGCCGGCATTCATCTGGCCGGTCGTGTAGGTCGGGACCGTCGTGGCCGAAGCCTGCAGGTTCGCGCGCAACGACATGGTCGATGTGGCTTCCGCAGTGCCGTTGAGGCTGCCGAGATTGATGAGTCCGAGCGAACTGCGGTTGGCCGGCATGCTGCCGTCGGGCTGTAGCGTCCAGCCTTCGAGATAGAACCCGGAGGAATTCTTCAAACGCCCCTGTGCGTCGGGCGTGAACGAGCCGGCGCGGGTGTACATCGTCGACTGGGGATTCGCCGGATTGTCGGTGACGATGAAGAAGCCGTTGCCGGAAAGCGCGAGATCGGTGGATGAGCCCGTGGAGGTCAAGAGGCCCTGCTGCGTCAATTGCTGGGTCGAGGTCACCTGCACGCTCGAAGGCGAGATATCGTTGGACGAGCCCGACGACGCGAGAAATGTCGAAAAATCGGCGGTGCTGGTCTTGTAGCCCACCGTATTGACGTTGGAGATATTCGACGAAGTAACGCTCAGGGCGCGGCTGTTGGCATCGAGGCCCGACACGCCGGTGAGCAATGCGCCGTAAAGGCTCATTGATTAAGCTCCTTAACTGTGGCCGGCAGGCTCTTCGAGCCTGCGATCATGTGAGGTGTGGCCTGCCGTTCTTGGCGGGCCGTTGGTTTATTGACCCGAGATCAGGGTCGCCTTGCTGAGAGGAATGCCCAAGGGGCCGATCATCAGCGTGGGTTCGTTTCCGGTGAGATCCACTTCGGTGACAGTTCCCTGGCTTGCGATGCTGCTGGTGAGCGCGGTGCCATCGGAGGCCGTCGCAGCAACGGTCAGCTTGTACGTGCCGGCCGGTGCCATATTGCCCGCGCTGGTCGTGCCGTCCCAGGTAAAGGCATGCAGGCCCGACGCGGTTTCACCGGTTGCCGTATATACGGCGTGGCCTTTCGAATCGGTGACCATCAGCTTGGTGCTGGACGCATCGCCGGGAAGCGAATAGGCCCAAGTGGTGTCGCTGCCGGTTTGAAGCGCCGCGGTGCCGTCGGTGACTGTGAGCGTCTTGCCGAGATAGGAAACCGCATTGGTCGCGCTCTGCGTCTTGGTGAGCGAAATCAGGCTTTCCAGGTTCTTGTTCGAATCGATCTGCTGTTCGACCTGCGAGAATTGAACGAGCTGCTGCGTGAACTGGTTCGAATCCATCGGCGACAGCGGATCCTGATTCTGCAACTGCGTGGTCAGCAGCGTCAGGAAGGTGTTGAAATTGGACGACAACTGAGCCTGGGAACTAGCCGCCGAACTCGCCGTGACGGGCGTGGTCGGGGTTGATGTCGTGGGTGTCACGGTCATGGCGTGCTCCTAAACTCTGATATCCAAACGTGCGGTCGAAAGGCCGTAAGCGCGGCCCGCGAGGGCGGCGCCGGCGGTGATCGCGGCATTGGCATTTGCCGCATCAGTGGGTGCGATCTGCAAATTCCGGCCGCGTCCCGAGCCTTGGGCATCGCGCCAGGTTTGCGATTTGCCTTCGCCCTTCAAGGAAAAGGCGAGTCCGCCCGCGAGATTGAGGCCGGCATCCTTCAGGGCGCGTTCGAGCGAAGAGGAATCTCTCTGAAGCAGCTCGAGGGTCTGCGGCTTATCCGCGGTGACTTCGGCTTGGGCATGGCCATCCGAACGGACATTGAGGTTGACCTCGATGTGGCCGAGTTCGGGCGGATCGAGACGAAGCGAGAAATTGTTTTCGCCATTGGCCGAACGCGTGGCAATTCTGAGCGCCAGCGCATCGAAGGCGGGGGCGTCCCCTGGGACGGACGGCGCGGTGCTGAGCCTCACCGGCACGTTCGTGTCGGGCGCCGTCGAAGCGGTTTGCGCATCCGGGGCGGCGATTGCGGACGGGTCGATCGCCGCATGGTTCGGAACGGTGGACATTGTCGGTGTCGCGGGCACAGGAGTCTGCGCCGCGGTAACAGGCTCGCTCTTGGCGCCATGTTCGGCCGGGGGAGCGCTGTTTGCGGCGCCGCGATTGAGGGCATCGTTGGTGTTCGGCGCGGCTGCGGCGGTGGCGGGCGTGCCGGATGCAGCCGTAGAACGTGAATCATTGGGATCGGCGGACCGCGCGTCGGATGCATTGCGCGCGTCCGAGGCGGCGGCCGCTTTTGGAGTGCCGCTTTTGTCCGGCGCGGATTTGGGTGTCGCCTGGGCCGCGGCGGAAAGGGCAGCGTTGAGGAAATCCTCCGGCTTCGATTGCTCCGGTTTGGAATCGGCTGCCGGCGGAGATTGTGGAGCAGGATTGGACGGCGCGGCAAGGAATTGCGCCGCAACGCGCGACGAGAGATCGGTGAGCGCCATCGCATTCGACGGAGGCGCGTTGTTATCGCCATCCTTGTCGTTATCGCTGTCCTTGCGCGCTGGCTTTTCATTTTTCGATGGATTGGGTGCTGCTGCCGCAGTTTGCGGCGCGGGCTGCTGGCTGCCGTCTTGCGGCGCCGTCTCTTGGGCGGACACATTCGCGTTTGCGGCAGTTGCGTTCTTTTCGGCGTCGTCCGAGGCCAATTTTTGCGGCGGGGTTTGCGGCGCCGGTGCAGAAGCCACGGGCGGAGCAGGTGTTTGTTCCGGCTCAGAACCTTGCGTCGCGCTCGCGACCGAAGAGGTCTCGGCGGAATCATTGCCGGACGGCGGAAGATTTGTCGCCGCGGTCTTGCCTGGAACGAGCGGGGCCTGGGTTTGCACAGGCGGAGCGCCGGGATTTTCGATTGTCATCGACGCGACATCGAACGGCGTCATCGCCGGCGCCTGATTGGGGTCGTTCGAAGCAGGCGTTCCGGTATTCGGTGCCGGAGCGGCATCTTTCGCATCCGGCGGCTTGGCTACGTTGAGCTGCATCATCAAGGCGGCCTGATTGGCTATTGCCGCTGCAAGAGCTGAGGGATCGGACACCGCCGCCGCCGCCGCTTGCGGGTCCGCAACCTGTGAAGCCGATGCCGAATCCGTCGTTGCCGGGTTCGTCGTGTCCGACGCCTGCGCCAGCATGGCGCCGAAGCTGTCGCCGGCTTCCGGCGACGCGGCCGCAGCTTTCGCTGCTGTACCCGCATCGGGAATGCTCGTAGATGGCGATGCGACGACAGGCATGGTCATTCGAATGTCCGACAGTGATCCGCGACAGTCATAGCAAGTCCCGGACCAGCACCGGCGAGACCGCCGCCTCGCGCGCGTAAGCTATAGAGGCCATAGGAAAACACGGGCTCTGCGAGTCGGCGGTCACGGTCCGCAGGGCCGCATATGCGCTTTCTCACCCGGCACGAACTGCCGCTATCCGGCAAAGCCTACCTGTTCGCGGGCTTCAAACGCCGTGCTTGCGCTCTATTGGCGCGGGTTATCAGAGTGGCACCCTCCTTGCACATGACTGTCCCGAACCTATGACTCAGCCTGGAGCACCAGCTTCCCATGGCACTGAACGGCATCATTTCGAGCGGCCTGACGGCGATCCAAACCAACAGTGCCGCCCTGCGCGTGACGTCGGACAATATCGCCAACGTCAACACGCCGGGTTATGTCCGGCGCGTGGCACAGCAACAGACGCTGGCGCCGGGCGGAGTCCTGTCGGGCGTGCAGCTCTCCCAGATCCAGCGCGTGGTCAATGATTTCCTGGATAAGGAAGTCATGAGCGCGAATGGCAATGCTTCGCGCTACGACGTGCAATCGGGAATCATGGACCAATTGAATGCCGCGCTGGGCGCGCCCGGCGACGGCAACTCCATCGGCTCGCAACTGGATGCGGTCTATGCTTCGCTCGGCCAGGCTTCGCTCGATCCGAGTTCGCTCACCAGCCGGTTGGGCGCCCTCGGTCAATTCGATTCGCTGGCGCAATCGATCTCCGGGCTCGCCAGTTCGGTGACGGATTTGCGCAGCGCCACCGATCAGCAAGTCTCCGCCGCCGTCTCGCAAGCCAATACGCTGATCCAGCAGATCGTCCAGCTCAATCCGCAGATTCAGCATGCCACGGTGTCCGGGGACACCGCGAGCGGCCTTCTGGATCAGCGCGACACGCTGGTTTCCCAGCTTTCGCAGATTGTCGGGATCCGTACCACGACGCAGCCGGATGGGCGGATGTTCATCTCCACCGCCGATGGCGTGCAGCTTGTCGGCGACAATTATACCCAGCTCACCTACAAGCCGAGCTCCGGCTCGTCCTCTTTCAATCCCATCAGTTTTCAGACGGTGAACGCGGTCAGCGGCCAACCTGTAGGGCCAACCCAGAGCTTCGATTCGCACATCGCGACCGGACAATTGCGCGGCCTTCTCGATATGCGCGACGGCACGCTTGTCGATATCGGCAGCGAGCTGGGCTCGCTGGCGCAATCCATATCGCTCGCCTTCAACGCCGCGCACAACGCCAACGCGGCGGTTCCGCCCCCCACCACGCTGGATGGCCGCCAGACCGGACTTCTTTCCACCGATGGACTCAATTTCACAGGCCAGACCACCATCGGCATCACCGATTCCAGCGGCACGCTGCAGCACAAGATCGCGGTCGATTTCAGCGCCGGAACGCTCAGCGTGGATGGCGGTCCGTCCGCCTCCATCGGGAGCACGATCGGAAGTTTCACGACGGCGCTCAACACCGCGCTCGGCGGCAATGGCAGCGCCAGTTTCACCGATGGCAAGCTGACGCTGTCGGCCACCGGCAGCAACGGCGTGGTGATCTCGGACGCTTCGGGTGCGCCCACCTCGCGCGGCGGCGTCGGGTTTTCCCAATTCTTCGGTCTCAACGATCTGTTCCAGAGCACCGGAAACACCATTGACACAACCGGGCTCACGGCCGCGGATACAGGCGGCTTCGCGCCCGGCGGCAACATCTCGCTGCTGCTGAAGGGGCCGCAGGGCCAGCGCGTCGGCGAGACCACCGTTGCGGTCACCGGCACCACCATCGGCGACATGGTCACGGCGCTGAACGGCGCGTTCACCGGTAAGGCGACATTCGCGCTCGATGCCAATGGTCAATTGCAAGTGACGCCGGCTGCCGGTTACAGCGGCTACGATCTGGAAGTGACGCAGGACACGACACAGCGCGGCACCACCGGGGAAAGCTTCAGTTCGCTTTTCGGGATGGGCGTTGGCCAGCAGATGGCGCAGGCGCAAAATTTCAGCCTGACGCCCGATCTTGCCAGTTCGCCGCAGCGCCTGGCCTTCGCCAAGCCGACACTGGATGCCACCACGGCGTTGTCGACGGCGGTGGTGACACCGGGCGATAATCGCGGGCTGCTTGCCCTTCAGGATCTGATGAATCAGACCCAGTCCTTTGCGGCGGCGGGCTCCTTGCCGGCGCGGACCGTGAAATTCAGCGATTATGCCTCGGCCTTCTATCAGGATGTCGCAAGCCGCAGCTCGGCGATCGACACCTCCAAAAGCACCGCGGACACGCGCCTCACGCTGGCCCAACAGAGTCAAAGCCAGAAAGAAGGCGTCAATCTCGACGAAGAATTGTCGAAGATGATGACCTTGCAGCAAGCCTACAATGCCGGTGCGCGTCTGCTGCAAGTGGCCCAGCAGCTCTACGATCAATTGTTGCAAGCCGTGGGAGTTCCGTAATCATGTCGATCGATCGCATAGGAACCGCCGCCAACGCGCAGCTGATGCTGTCGCAAATCCAGAAATCGGAAGTCACCGTCAACACCGACAACCAACAGGTGGTTACTGGCAAGGTTGCCAACACCTATTCGGGCTATGGCGACAAGGTCGCGGTCATGGAAGCGGCACGCACGGCGGCAGCGCACGCCGACGCGAACGTGGCGACGGCGCAGCAGGCCTCGTCGCGGCTGGATCTGCAGGATACCCAATTGTCGCAGCTCGGCGATCTCGCCAATCAGGTGCGTCAGACTTTGACCAAAGCGGCCGCCGATCAGGACGCGACCTCGCTGATGACCCAAATGCAGGGCTACTTCAACCAGGCGACGGAAATCCTCAATGCCAAGGATGCGAGCGGCTACATCTTCGCCGGCGACAACAATCAGGTGCCGCCGGTTTCGGTCACAAATCTGAGCGATCTTGCGGCGCTCGGCTCGCCCGCAGCGGCCTTCGACAACGGAACCATCAAGACCACCATGCGCGTTGGCGATAACCAGACCGTGCAGGTGGGAATGCTGGCCTCCGATATCGGCACGCAGCTGTTTTCGATGTTCCAGCAGGTCGCGCAATTCGATGCCGGCAACACCTTCGACACGAAAACCAACGCCGCCCAGCAGAATTTCCTGGAATCAACCATCCAGACCTCGACCAATGTCAGCGAGGGCATAAATCAGCAGACGGCGACCAACGGCATCAACTACCAGATGGTGCAGAATACGGTGACGCGATTGCAGGCGACCTCGGGCGTCTACAAAGGCTTCGTCTCCAATATCGAGGACGTGGATGTCGCGGGGGCTTTGGCCAAACTCAATCAGGACCAGGTCGCGTTGCAGGCCTCGTTCCAGCTGACCTCGACGCTGAACAAGATGTCCTTGCTGAACTACCTGCAGTAGACGATTTTTCCGGTTTAGCGTTCGCGCCGGGCGCGGCCGCCCTTCAGCGCCGACAGCCACAGGCTCAATCGTCCGAGCAGCCAAATCGCCACCGCGACCGCGAGGAACGTGCCGGCACCGATCCATGACGCATCGCTGCCGGTAATCCAGGCGGCCAGGCCCAGAAGCGCCACCACCACGGCGATCCAGAACGCCGCCCAATGCAAAACCTCGCCGAGATTGGGGTGCATGGCGGCACTTTACCCCATCGGCCTTGCGCGCGCGCGGGTCCTGCTATAGTTGCGCCCGTCATGAGCGAAACCCTCAACAGCCTTGGCTTTGCCAAGCCGCCCGGAAAGACCCGCGTGGTGGCGGCGATGTCGGGCGGCGTGGATTCCTCCGTGGTGGCCGCTCTTCTGGCGCGCGCGGGCTATGAGGTGGTGGGGGTCACGCTCCAGCTTTACGATCACGGGGCGGCGGTCAAGAAAAAGGGTGCCTGCTGCGCCGGCCAGGACATCCATGATGCCAAGCGGGTGGCCGAACGGCTGGGGATTTCCCATTACGTGCTCGATTATGAAGAGCGCTTCCGCCGCCAGGTGATGCAGGATTTCGCCGATTCCTATGCCCGCGGCGAAACGCCGATTCCGTGCGTGCGCTGCAATGAGCGGGTGAAGTTCGGCGATCTGCTGACCCTTGCGCGCGAGCTTGGCGCCGATGCACTGGCGACCGGCCATTATGTGCGGCGCGCGGATACGGCTTCGGGGCCCGAATTGCACCGCGCGAGCGACGAAGGGCGCGATCAGAGCTATTTCCTCTTCGCGACGACGCGGGCGCAATTGGCGATGCTGCGCTTTCCTTTGGGCGATATGCCCAAAGCGAAGGTGCGCGAAATCGCCCAGGAACTCGGACTTTCCGTCGCCGCCAAGCCGGATTCGCAGGACATCTGCTTTGTGCCGCAGGGCCGCTACAGCGATGTGGTGGCGCGGCTTCGCCCCGGCGCCGCCGAACCCGGCGAAATCGTGGATATGGAAGGGCACGTGCTCGGCCGGCATCCGGGAATCATCCATTTCACGGTCGGACAGCGCAAAGGTCTGGGCCTTTCCGGCAATGAGGAACCGCTGTTCGTGGTGCGCCTCGATGCGGCCGCGCGGCAGGTGATCGTGGGGCCGCGTGATGCGCTCCGTACACGGATGGTCAGGCTGGCGCACGTCAATTGGCTGGCCGATTGCGGACCGGGGCCGGTGTCCTGTCTGGTGAAATTGCGTTCGACGGCGGCCTTGGCGCTCGCCCGCGTGACGCCCTTGGGCGGTGGCGGCGCGCAAGCCGAGCTGCTCGAAGGCGGTGATGCGGTCTCGCCCGGCCAGGCCTGCGTCTTCTACCAGGCGGACGGCACTCGCATGTTGGGCGGGGGGTGGATCGTCCGCGAGGAAGCGGCGCGCGCGGGGGAAACCAGTCGCCGTGCAGCCCCCGCCGACCTTGCCGAGGCATAAGGGGCCGGGGCCTGCTTGACAGGTCTTTTGCCCACCCCTTACATCGCGCGCTTCTGGCAGCGTAGCTCAGTGGTAGAGCAGGGGAATCATAATCCCTTGGTCGGGGGTTCAAATCCCTCCGCTGCTACCAGTTGATTCAATGTCTTAAATCCCAAAAGCCCCCAAACAGGCGGTGCGCTGCTACTCGGGGCTTTTCCCAGTCAGCCGGCTCAGTCCCCATTTTTCCGCGGCGAATCGTTGCGTCACGACGAAGAGCAGCCACGCCGCAGCCGCTATGGCCACAACGACAATGAGCCAACCGAGCGCGCTCGCAAGGCTTGCTGCCGTCACCTCCGGCCAGGGAAATTGCCTGAGCACCTCGAAACGTTCGCCCATCCAGTGCCAGGCCGTGTGCGCCACGATCACGGACAGGATGATGGTGCCCATGCGCTCGGCCACGACGTGACGGAAGAGGATGTTCAGCAGCGGCACCAGCACCGCCAGTACAAGCAGCTGCCCGAGCTCGACGCCGACATTGAACGAAAGCAGCGACGTCAGAAGATACGATCCGGCAAACTGAAGCGTGTGCTGAAGGCCGAAGGAAAAGCCGAAGCCGTGCACGAGTCCGAATAGGAATGTGATGATCCAGCGCCGCCCCGGGTGCTGCACCACGATATTTTCCAGCGCCATGTAGAAAACCGACGTCGCGATCAGCGTCTCGATGAGCGGCGGAAACCATTGCACGTCCGGCGCATAATTATACGCCGAGGCGATGAGCGTGATGGAATGCGCGACCGTGAAAGCGGTCACGATGGGAATTAGCGGGCGTACGCGGCGGAACGGAATGATGAGACAGAGCAGAAACAGCAAATGGTCCGTGCCGTCGAGGATGTGCAGGAATCCCATCTTCACGAACAGTGACGCGGCCTGGAACCAATCAGGTTCGAGCCGCACCAGACCGGCGTCGCCGTCCAGCGCATAGGCGCGGTCGACACCGCTCGGCGGCAGGAACTGCAGCGCGGTGATGACCTTCAGCGCGAAGCGGTCGAAGGCCGCGTGGATCGAGAAATGCGAACGATCCGATTGAATGGGATATTCAAACAGAACGTCGAGGTTGCCCTGCTCCCAATAGATCGTGGTGTCCGGGGAAAGGGGCGGCCCCGTGACATGGGCGAGCGCCGACCCGTAATTGACGAAGGAGCGATCTCCATCCAGCGACATGCGCGTCGAGACGATGCGCGGGTTGGGAAGCAGCCTGTCGCCTTCGTAAATTTCCAGATTGTTCGAAATCGCGAGTGTCGCGGCGTCGCGTAAGGATTGATCGACACGCGCGAGGTCGACGAAATCGCGTTCGCGGTGCGGGAATTCGATGTCCATTACCGATTTGAGCGGCAGGCGGACCAGCACCCGCAATGTGTGGCCGTCCGGCTTGACGAAGGCCTGCACCGTCACATCGCTCGGGATGTCGTGCGCGAACAGCTGCGCCGGCAAAAGGGTCAGCGCCGCTACAAGCAGCAGCGCCAACCGGCACAGCACGATCCTGACCGCCATACGCTAATGCTGCCTATTTTGCCCCAGGCCAAACCGCCAACGCGCCCTGGTTCATCGCGGTCACCTGCGCCATGCCCTTGTTGAGGAAACGCTGCACGCGTTTTCCTTCATAGGTTTCGGTCGTGTACAGATTGCCCTTGGAGTCGATGGCGATGGAGTGCACGCCGTAGAACTGTCCGGGCTGACGCCCGCCATCGCCGAAGGTGGTCAATTCCTTCAGCGTCTGGCGATCGATGATCTTCACCTTCTCGTTCACGCCGTCGGCCATGAAAATGTATTTCTGCTGCGGGTCCTTGGAGAAGGCGATGTCCCACACCGAACCTGCATTCTTCGTGTTCGTTTCGAAGAAGGCTTCCTTGATGAACTTGCCTTCCGGCGTGAACAGCTGAAGCCGATCGCCGACGCGGTCGCAGACATAAATGATGCGATCCACCGACATATCGGCGCAGTGCACCGGATTGTGGAATTGCTGCGTCGGCGGCGCGGACGGATCATAGGCCGGCATCGGCGTGTCGTCGGGCTTGTTGCCATAAGCGCCCCACCACCGCTTCATCTTGCCGGTGTCGGCATCCAGCACCGCGACGCGCTTGTTCAGATAGCCGTCGGCGATATAGGCCTCGTTGGCCTGCTGATCGACCCAGATCTTCGCCACGCGGCCGAAATTCAGGGGATCGTTGCTGCCGCCCTTGAAACCGGCCACCTGGCCTTCGCCGACGCCGGCACCGGCGTTCGCATCGCGGCGCGCGCCCTTTTTGCCGACCTGCAACAGGAACTTGCCGTCCTTGGTGAATTTCAGGATTTCCGAGTCGGGACCGCCATTGCCGCCGATCCAGACATTGCCCTTATAGTCGATGAAAATGCCGTGGTTGGAATCCGGCCATTCAAAGCCTTCGCCCGGCCCGCCCCAATGGCGCAACAGATTGCCCGCCTGATCGAATTCGAGCACCGGCGGCGCACCCGCGCAACATTCGCCGGTCTTGTCTTCCAGCGGCTTTTCGTTCCGGGCGAGCGTTGCCGAACTGCGATGGATGATCCAGACGTGATCGTCGGTATCCACCCATACGCCAATCGTGGAGCCCAGCACCCAATGATTGGGAAGCGGCTTCGGCCACAGGGGATCGACTTCGAAGCGGGGCGCCATCACCGCGCCTTGCGCCTGTGCCGCCGCGGTTTTCACGAGCGCGGCCTGTCCGATGACAAGCGCGCCCAGGAGCGCGGCAAACCCAGCGCCGATCAAGAGGTTTCGAGAGCGCGTCAGCTTCGTCAAATTCCTCATGTCTCCCCTCCTACGGGCGTTGATGTCAGATGACCTTGGTATCGTCTTGTGTGTGCAAGGAAGCCAGCCATCCCCGGTGCCGGCCGATCAGACGCAAACATAGCATTTCCGCGGAGGTAGCGGAACGGCGCGCGAGGTCCCGCCATCGCCGGCCGATGGGTTAGGGACGATATTCTCAGACCGTTGGAACAAAACGGAAATGGCCGAGCGGCGGCGCGCGGCCGTGCCGGCAAATGAGCGTCAAAGCACGGCCGTTTTGCCTTCGACGGCCGGCTTCGTCGGAGCCTCCATCAGCGCGAGCAGACCCTTCAGCAAATCGATGGGCCGCGGCGGGCAGCCCTTGATGTGCAGATCGACGGTGAGAACCGCACCCACGCCGCCTTCCACCGCATAGCTTCCGGCAAAGATGCCGCCATCGAAAGCGCAATCGCCCACGGCCACCACCCATTTGGGCGAGGGAGTCGCGTTGTAGGTGCGTTCGAGGGCCTCGCGCATGTTTTTCGTCACGGGCCCCGTCACCAGCAGCACGTCCGCATGCCGCGGCGAGGCCACGAAATGCAAACCGAACCGTTCGAGGTCGTAAAACGCATTGTTGAGCGCATGGATTTCCAGTTCGCAGCCATTGCACGAGCCGGCATCGACTTCGCGGATCGAGAGACTACGCCCGAGGCGCCGCTGCGCCGCCTGATTAAGCCTCGCGGCCAGCACTTTCATTTCGTCGTCGAGCTTGGGTTTGGCCTCCGTCAGCGGCGGCCGCACAAGCCCCTGAAACAATAATCTGCGCATGGGCGCCTCAAAGATCGTGCCCCGAATAGGAGCAGTTGAACGATTTGTTGCACAGCGGAAAATCGGCGACGATGTTGCCTTCGATGGCGGCTTCGAGCAGCGGCCAGTGGAACCAGGAGGGATCGCGCAAATGACAGTGCGTGACGCGGCCCGTTTCGTCCAGCCGCAACCAGACGAGGATGTCGCCGCGGAATCCTTCGACCATGGCAACGCCTTCGCCGCTCCGTGCGGGAATGTCGATGCGAACAGGGCCATCAGGAAGCTGGGCCAGGATCTGTTCGATCAGAAGCAGGGACTGATCGACCTCGCGAATGCGAATCCAGACCCGCGCATTGACATCGCCTTCCGCCAGGACCGGCACGTCGAAACGCAATTTGTCGTAGGGCGGGTAGGGGAGCGCGCGGCGTGCATCGAAGGCGCGTCCCGAGGCGCGGCCGACATAGCCGCCGGCGCCGAATTGCTGCGCCAAAGCGGGTTTGAGGATGCCTGACGTCACGGTGCGGTCTTGCAGCGAGGCGGTGTTTTCATAAAGCCTGACCAGTGCCGGAAAGGTCTGGCGCACCTTGTCGATCAGCGCGCGGATCGCGGCGATGCCTTCGGGTTGGAGGTCCGTCGCAACACCGGCCGGAACGATGCAATCGCGCATCAGCCGGTGGCTGAAACAGGCATCCGCGGTGCGCAGGACGTGTTCGCGCAAAACTGCGCAATGAGCCTGCAGCATCGAAAACGACGCATCGTTGCAGATGGCACCGACATCGCCGAAATGATTGGCCAGCCGCTCAAGTTCGGCCAACAACGCGCGCACATAATGCGCGCGCGGCGGCGCTTCGATTTGGGCCGCGGCCTCCACGGCGCGCGCGAAGGCGAGCGCATAGGCGACCGTGCTGTCGCCCGAGACCCGGCCGGCAAGCTTCGCTGCGCGCTCCAGATCGGCGCCGGCCATCAAGGATTCGATGCCCTTGTGCACATAGCCGAGGCGCTCTTCCAGCCGCACGACCGCTTCGCCATTGGCGGTAAAGCGGAAATGGCCGGGCTCGATGATGCCAGCATGGACGGGACCGACCGCGATCTGATGCAGGCTTTCGCCTTCGGCCGGCAGAAATTCATAACCCGCCGCACCGGGGCCGGGCTGATTTGCCCCCAGCGGCGCGCGCACGCCCCAGCGCCCATGATCGAGCCAGGGACGCGTATCGTTTGCGCCTTCCGGGATCAATCCGAACAGGTCGGTGATGGCGCGTTCAAGCCGGATCGCGGGCGGATGCGCCTGTCCGACCGACGGAAAACGTCCGTTGGGGCTTTCCACGCTGAGCACGGCGAATTGGTTTGTTTCGCTCTCGCATACCGCCATGTGCACGCAATCGGGTTCGCCCCAAAGGCCCGAGAGCGTCCACGATCCCTGATGCAGATGCATGATGGCGGCTTGCCAAGTCGCGGCATCGACGATCGCGCGTGGCCACGGCCGGTGGGCGGCGACGATGCGGCCATTGGCGAGGATGTCATTCAGTGCGGCCATGATCGGTTCCTATCCCAGCATGCTCGCGACATTCTGGAACCAGAGGACCAAAGCCGGCGGCAAATAGATTCCCGCCGCGAACACGAGCGCCAGATGGGCGAACATCGGTACATAGGAGGCCTCCACCGGCGCCCTGCTGCCGATTGGTTCGCCGAACGCAAGGCTGCTGAGGCGCAGCATCAGCGCGCCGAAGGCGATGAGAAGGCCCAAAACCAGCACCAGGGCAAGCAGCGGCTCGCGCGCGAAGGTCGAACTGACGATGAGAAACTCGCTCATGAAAATACCCAGCGGCGGCATGCCGGCAATGGCAACGACACCGAGCACGAGGCCCCAGCCCAGCACCGGGTGAGTTTCGGTCAGGCCCCGGATGTCGGCGATCTTCTGTGTGCCCTTGACCTGGGCGATATGGCCAACGGCGAAGAAGATCGCCGATTTGGTGAGGCTGTGCATCGTCATCTGCAGCAGCCCGGCAAAATTCGCCAGCGGCCCGCCGATGCCGAAGGCGAAGACGATGATGCCCATATGTTCGATCGACGAATAGGCGAACATTCGTTTGATGTCGCGCCGGCGATAGAGCATGAACGCCGCAAACACGAGCGACAGAAGGCCCATCCCCACCATCAACGGTCCCGGCGAGATGGCGGCCGGATTCGCGGCGAGCAGCATCTTGAAGCGCAGCACCGCGTAAAGTGCGACGTTGAGCAGAAGCCCGGAAAGAACCGCCGAGATCGGGGTGGGGCCTTCGGCATGTGCATCGGGCAGCCACGCATGCAAGGGCGCAAGCCCAACCTTGGTGCCGTAGCCGAGCAGCAAGAACACAAAGGCCACGTTGAGCAGCGCCGGATCGAATGCGGCGACGCGCGCAACCAGCACTGTCCACACCATGCCCTGCATCCCTTCGCCGACCACCGGGCGCGCCGCCATATAGACAAGGATGGTGCCGAACAGCGCAAACGCAATGCCGACACTGGCCAGGATGAAATATTTCCACGCCGCTTCGAGCGCCTCATAGGTGCGGTAGATGCCAACCATCACGACGGTGGCGAGCGTCGCCAGTTCGATCGCCACCCACATCAGGCCGATATTGTTGGCCAGAAGCGCGAGGTTCATGCCGAACATCATGACCTGATACATCGCGTGATAGAAACGCAGATGGGCCGGCGTCAGGCGCCCGATTTCCAGCTCATGGCCGATGTAGGTTGCGCTGAACACGCTGGTGGTAAAGCCCACAAAGGTGCTCAGCACGATGAAGACGATGTTGAGATCGTCGACGAGAAAATAATTGTCGGGTTCGGGATGGCCGAAGAACAGTGAAACCGCCGCCAGCAGCGTGAGCAGGCTGGCCAGCATATTGAGCCGCGCGGAGATGCGATAATTCGGCAGCAGCGCAAGGACGCCCGCAGCAATCGCGGGAATCGCCAGCACCGCCATGATGGGGTTGAAGGGAAGAAGGTTCACCGCCGCTCTCCCCGGAAACGGTCCAGCGCCTCAAGATCGACGGAGTCGAAGCGCTCGCGGATGCGGAACAGAAAGATGCCGATGACGATGAAAGCGATCAGGACCGAAAAGGCGACACTGATCTCCACGACAAGCGGCATGCCCTTGGCGCCGGTTGCAGCCAGGATGAGCCCATTTTCGAGCGACATGAAACCGATTACCTGTCCCACGGCATTGCGCCGCGTCACCATCATCAAGAGGCCCAGCAGAAGAACCGAAAGCGCAAAGGCAAGGTCCTCGCGCGCCAAAGGATCGGCTTCGGCGGTCACGCGCAGCATGACCACCATGGAAAGGGCAACCAGCCCAATGCCGGCCAGCATGGTGGGGCCAATGCTGACGACGGTTTCGATCTCGCGGTGAATGCCGAGCCGCACGATCATCCGGTGCAGCGTGAGGGGAATGACGATCGCCTTGAAGCCCAGCGCGATCGCCGCGGTGATATAAAGCGACGGCGCGTCCTGGACATAGGCCTGCCACGCCACCGAAAGCGACAGCACGATGGCATGGAGCGCGAACACGTTGATGAGCGCGGACAGGCGATCCTGATAGAGCATCATGAAGCTCGCCAGGACGAGACCGCCGGCGAGAAGATGCGCAATGTCGAAGCCCAGACTGTGCATCTAAAACCCTCGCGAAACGAACAGGAGCAGCGTGCCGAGCAGGCCCAGCATCAGCGCCGCACCCAGGAAGTTGGGCACGCGGAACACGCGCATCTTGGCGACCGCGGTTTCGAACATCGCGAGCGCAAAGCCACCGAGCGCGAGCTTGCCCAGATAGGCCGCGCCGCCGACGGCATATGCCGCCCAGCCGCGGTCGGCCGGGGCCAATCCCCAGGGCAGGAACACGCAACCGAGCAGCGAGATATAGAGGAGCAATTTCACCGATGCGGCAAGTTCGAGCACGGCAAGATGGCGGCCGGAATATTCCAGCATCATGGCCTCATGCACCATGGTGAGTTCGAGATGCGTCGCCGGATTGTCGATGGGGATGCGGGCATTCTCGGCAATGCCCACCATGATGAGGGAAATCAACGAAAGGCCCAGCGTCACCCGCAAGCCCACATTGGAGGTGAGCATGAATTCGGCAATGGTCGACAATTGCGTCGAACGCGCGAGCAGGGCCAGCGCAAAGATGATCATGATCATCGCGGGCTCGGCGAGCGATGCGATCATCATCTCGCGGCTTGAGCCGATGCCGCCGAAACTGGTGCCGACATCCATGCCGGCGAGCGCGAGGAAAAAGCGCGCGCTCCCGAGCAGCGCGACAATCGCGATGAGATCGGCCGACCAGCTGAACAGCAGTCCGATGGCGAAGGTGGGGACAAGGGCGGCGGCAACCCAGGTCGCGGCAAAGATCATGTAGGGCGCCGCCCGGAACAGCCAGGAGGCGCCTTCGGCCACGACCGCGTCCTTGCGCAACAGGCGCC
>DATLVC010000191.1:0-8201 GCA_035577685.1 Micropepsaceae bacterium
GGTCACCCGCATCGATACCAAGAGCGGGGCCACGGTTCAGTATCTGATGCCGCTCGAAACCAATGGCCGGCGTATTGCGGTCGACGATTACGGCGCGAAGCCGGGTCTGTGGATCGGCGCCAACCATCAGGCGACGGTGATGCACGTCGAACCGACGGACTGACGGCACGTTTACGTGGGTAAGCAAAAAGCCCTCGCGAGAAATCGCGGGGGCTTTTTTATGGGCGTATCTGAAAGACGGCGTCCCGCGTTCGTTACGCCGCGGGCTTGCTCACATCGGGCGCGAGGATGCAGTTTGTCTCGACCGGCGCGTTGGGCGCGCCGCGCAACAGTCTGCGGTCGCGCGCCACGAGTTTGTAGCCCACTTTGCTGCAGGTAATCTGGACCTTCTTCGCATCCACCCGCTTCGAGAAACCGGGGATGCGGTAATGGCCCATGGCATCACCTTGCACGACGAAGCTCGATCCCGACGGCGTGGTGGCCATGATGGTGGCATTCGCGATCGTCTTGCCCTTGGAATCGCGCACGAAGCCGAAATAGGGCACGCCGTCATCGCTGCGGTTCTGATTCCAGCTGGAGCTCAGTTCTTCGAAGAAATCGCCGCCATTGGCAAAAGCCGGCGCGCCCGCTGCAACGGAAGCGGCCAGGATCGTGCCAAGCAGAAATTTCGCCGTCATCGCCCGTCTTCCGGAAGAAGTCCGAAGCGCCTTAGGGCGCCACTTGCTACTATATAGGGTGGGTCTCAGCTAAACCAGATAGGCTTCCACGCCGGGAAGAACCAGGGAAGTTCCCAATTCAGCAAAAACACAAAGGCCGCAATGGGAACCGCCCAGACGAGGACGGCGAGAAACCGATCGATCAATTTTTCCGGTAACAATAGCGAGATCACGGCGAAAACCAGCCCCACAATGGCGGCCTTCAAGATCCAGCCATACCACCACATCGGCGGGCCGATAGTGTCGTTGCCGGGCACGAGCCCCCAATTCCACTGGTCGATGGCCGGGAAATAGGTGAACAGCGGCCAGGTGAAGCTGGAGGTCGCGCCGGTGAAGGAATAGGCCGGGGCGTAATAGAGCGCGAAGCCAATGGCGAAGGCCGGGAAGGCCCGGGAAGCGATCTTGTTCATCACGCAAATCCTCTGACGTTATTCAGAAGGTGACCCGCGATAAAATTATACCATATGGTCAGGAAATAGATCGCCACCAATGCTTTTCGGGTGGTCGCGTATTCCGGCGCCTTCTTCCAGAAGTACCAATAAGACGGCAGCAACGCGAGACCGATGGCGGCAAAATTCTCCTTAATCTCGAACAGGCCGATCGCGTAGGTCAGCATCAAATCCTGCAAGGGTGGCCGCACAAAGACGCGATAGGTCGGGTAGAGATAGGCCCCCAGGCAGAACGTCACCACATAGAGAATGATGATCGTGGTGACATAACCCTGGGCATTGACGCCACGCGCCCTGGCGACGAAATCGCTCTGTCCCGGTTGGCGGTGCCAGAACACGCTGAACGCCTGGTGCGTGATCGCCCCGATCAGGAATACGGCAATGACGCCGTGAACAATCAATAGTGCGGTGATCATGGGTCGCTCCCCCCGATGTATTGACGTCTGGAAACCCGTTTACCCCCACGAGGCCGGACGTTCTTTATATCAATTGACGCCGTTTTCTTTCGGCGCTTCGAGTCTCGACGCAAGGAATGTCTGAAATAACCACGGCGAACGCTGCGCGCGATGATGCACGAAGCCCTTCGGCGATTGCAACGGGAATTCTGGACCGTGAGGGGCGCGCGGCCAAAACGAAAGCGCGCGCCCGGATCGGGATTTAGCTGACCGCGTTCATCGCCTGCATCTTGCAGTCGACCTCGATCGGGGCCTTCGGCATGGTGCGCATCACCCGCTTGTCCTGCGCGATGGTGCGATAGCCGGCCTTGGCGCATTCGATCAGAACGGTCTTGGCATTCACCTCTTTGCCCAAGCCCGGGATCTTATAATGGCCGAGATTGTCGGAGATGATGGTGACCGCCTGGCCGTCCACGCCGCCCACGACGGTGGCCGTCACGATGGCGCGGGCAATCGGCTTGCCCTTGGAATCGCGGACCCAGCCGAAGAAGGGCGTGCCGGTGTCGGAATTGGCGCCCCAGCTTTCCGACAGCTCGTTGAAGAAGTCGCCGCCATTGGCCAAAGCCGGCAACGAAACAAAAGCGCTCGCGGTGAACGCCAATGCGGCGATGCCGCCCATGCCGATCAACGATTTCGTTTTCATATCCGCCTCTTCCCTAATGCGGGGCCCCTCCGCATGCGCCAATGGGACCATCGAACATTACTATATAAGAGCTTTGCAGAACTTACCAACGGGGCAAAACGGGAACTTGGCCGGCCTCTCATACTGTTGTTGTGGGATTCACGCCTGCAAAATCTCCTGCGCCGCCCGCTCGCCGGACCACAAAGCGCCCTCCATCCAGCCATTCCAGGGGGCGGTATGCTCACCGGCGAAAAAGACCCGGCCCTCGGGGCGGCCGATGACCGGCACCCATCGGCCCATCTGACCGGGATGGAACACGGTGAAGGCCCCGCGCACATAGGGGTCTTGTGCCCAGCGTTGTACAAAGGATTTCTGTAATTCCGCCTCGATGTCCGGAAAGGCCTGCTTGGCGAGCCCGACCCCGAAGCCGACGCGCCCGGCGGGGGGGAGGGCCTGCAATTTCTGCTCGATGGCGGTGTTGCCGGTGGTCAGAGAAATGAGCCCGCGTGCGCTTTTCTGGCCGTAGCTCATATCCCAAATGTCGGCGGGGCCGTCGCTGCGGGCGCCGCCGGTCAGATGCGCGCGCTCCCAGAACCGGCTCTTGGTCTGAAGCAGGAAACGCGTGGCTTCGTAATAGGAGAGGTCTTGGATCGCTCTGGTTTTTTCCGGCGAGAAGGGGGGATCGACGGTAACCCGCCTCAGAGTCGAAAAGGGGATGGCCAGCACCGCGCGGTCCGCGGTGATGGTTTCGCTTCCCGTGCCGGTTTTGCAAGTCGCGCGGACCCCTGTGGGGGTGTGTTCGAGCCGGGTGAGCTCGCAATTATAGCGAATGATGTCTTTCAGCCGCGCGGCGATGGCACGGGGCAGGCGATCCATGCCGCCCTCGATTTTCATATATTGGCGCGAATCGCGGTGCAGCATGATCTGTTGCAGCATGAAGAGGGCGGAAAAACCGCTCGAATCCCCGCCCAGCGTCATCAGCTGAATGGCCGCGGGAGTGGCTCCGCGAGAAGCCAGCCAGCGTGGCCAACTGACCGCATCGAATTCCCGAAAGCGCGGATTGGCAATGTCGGTTTCAGGATTGGCGAGTTCGTCCGGCACGCCTTGCAGATATTTCAGCAGCAACCCTGACGGCGACAGGCGCCGCTCCTCGGGGGAAAGGCCGGGCGCGATTCGGCCGCGTGCCGCCTCGTCGTCGGTGTGTGCGGCCATTCCGCCGACCACTTGCAGCGCCGTTCCCACCGGCGCGAAGGGCGTCAGCGAAAGGTCCAATTCGTTCAACCAATGCAGGACATATTCGTGAGTCTCGGCCACCCGTGCGGCGCCAAGCTCGCCATAGATGCCGTCATCGAAATAATTGCGGAGTGTGCGCACGCGCCCGCCGGGATCGGACCGGGCTTCGATCAGCACCACGCGCTTGCCCGAATCGCGCAGCCGGTAGGCGGCAACCAATCCTGCAAGCCCGGCGCCCACGACAAGGACCGTTTCCGGCGCCCGGCGCAGCGCGGTACCCGTCTGGGCCCGCACCGGCGAGGCAGCGAGAGCCGCCGCCGATAGCGCGCCGTTCAGGAATTGCCGCCGGTGCAAGGGCAACGCGCTCGGGCGGGTCTTGGGGCGGGCAGCTTGATCCATGACCCGTCCTCTTTATCATTGCGGGGCTTCGCCCTCCACACGCGCGGGTTCGGGCATTCTCGAAAGAGTTCATTTTGGCGAGATCGCTGGCATCGGGGTTGTGCGTCCTGTTCCTGCTGTTCGCCGTTTCCGCGGCGCAGGCAGGGGAACGGCTCGATGCCATCAAGTCCCGCGGATACCTGGTTTGCGGCGTGGGCGCGAATGTCCCCGGATTCTCGACGCGCGATGCAAGCGGCGCATGGCACGGCTTCGACGTGGACATCTGCCGGGCAATCGCGGCGGGAATCTTCGGCGATGCGGCCAAGCTCCGCTTCAAGCCCATCGACACCCTGGTCAATTTCGTCAACGATCCAGAGATCGATGTCGTGTTGCGGGGGCTGACCTGGACTTCGGGCCGGGAGCTGCCGGGGGATTTACGGTTCGGGCCGATCATTCTCTATGACGGGCAAGGCTTCTTGGTGCCCAAGAAGCTTGGCATTGCAAGTCCGGAGGCGTTGTCCGGCCGGCCGATTTGCACTTCGCTGGACGCGGGATTCACCGACTTCCTGCGCGGGTTGCGGGTTTATTTCGACAATCGGAAGCTTGTGCTCAAGACCGTGGTGAAGGATCGCCGCGCCGATGCCGCTGCGGCGTTGTTCGCCGGCCAATGCGATGCCATGTCGGCGGACGCCTCGGAACTCGCCGAAGCGATGCTCGACAAAGCTCCGCACCCGGAGGATTTCGTCATCCTGCCGCAGCAGATCACCAAAGAACCGCTGGCGCCGTTGCTGCGCAAGGGCGACGAGCAGTTCTTCGATGCGGTGCGCTGGGCGATCTTTGCGCTGATCGATGCGGAAGAATTGGGCATCAATTCCGTCAATCTGGAACGCATGCGCGGCGGCGCGGATCCCGATGTCAAAGCCTTCTTTGCGGCCAAGGAAGGCCCCGGGCTGGTGCCGGGCTGGACGAGCGCCATCCTCAAAGCGGTTGGCAATTACGGCGAAATCTTCGACCGCAATTTTGGCGCGAAAAGCCGGGCGAAGCTGCCGCGAGGCTTGAGCAGGTTGTGGACGCAAGGAGGCGTGCTCTACGCGCCGCCGATCCGGTAACCATCCGGCACTGGGAATACCCGTATTTCGCCCTCTCACGGGCGTTTGCGAGGCCGTGCTGCCGGTCATTCACCATTTCGCGACCCGGACCGCCGAACGGCCCCGTTGTGGTCGGCTTTTTCGGGTGGTAAACACGTCGCAACATCGGGTTATTTCGGCCTAAGTGACAACATAGGGGACGGGACCGTGTCGAAGACGCCAAACATCAAACGCCGCCAATTTCTCGCCGGAGCCGTCGCAGCCGGCCCCGTCATCGGTCTTGCGAGTGCAAGCCGCGCCATCGCCGCGGAAACCGCGCCGGCGAAATCCGCCGTTCCCGGTAAGCCCCAAACCGCGGGCGACACGCAGCCCCCGAAGGAAGTCCAAAAGCTCGTCACCGGCAGCAAGGTCGGCGGCGACTTCATGGTCGATTGCATGAAGGCGTTGAACATCGACTATGTGACCTCGTGCCCGGGCTCGACGTTCCGCGGCTTGCAAGAATCCATCATCAATTACGGCATGAACTCCAAGCCCGAGTTCATCACCTGCATCCATGAAGAAGCCTCCGTCGCGATGGCCCATGGCTACGCCAAGATCGCCGGCAAGCCGCTGGCCTCTATGGTGCATGGCGTCGTCGGCCTGCAGCATTCCTCGATGGCGATCTACAACGCCTTCTGCGATCAGGTTCCTGCGATCGTGCTCGCCGGCAATGTCGGCCAGGGCACGGCCCGCCGTCCCGGTGTCGAATGGGCGCATAGCGCGCATGACCAGGGGATCATGGTCCGCGATTACACCAAATGGGACGATCAGGCGAACAATCTTCAGGACTTCGCTGAAGGCCTGGTGCGCGCCTATGACCTCGCCACCACCGCGCCCATGGGCCCGGTGCTCTGCGTGATCGATGCGGACCAGCAGGAAGAAGAGATCGAACCCGGCCGCAAGCTGTTTATTCCCAAGCTGCGCCAACGTTCGCATCCGACCGGCGATCCCAACGCGCTCGCGGAAGCCGCAAAATTGCTCGCGGCGGCGGAAAATCCCGTCATCGTCACGGGCCGTTATACGCGCAGCGAAGCCGGCCCCAAGCGCCTTGTCCAATTGGCCGAGCTCCTGAACGCGGCCGTGGTCGACGAGCGCAACCGCATGAACATGCCGAGCCGCCATCCGCTCAACCATTCGCAGCGCGGCGCGGCCATGATCCGTCAGGCCGACGTCATTCTCGCCCTCGAACCGATGGATCTGTTCGGAACGCTCAACAATGTGGACGATCTGATCGGCCGCCCCTCGCAGCCCAAGACCAAGGCCGGCGTGAAGGTCATCGTGCTCGGCACCACCGACACCAACATCAAAGCCAACACCGCCGAATATGAGCGCTATCAGGCTGCCGATCTCGGCATCACCGGCGATGCGGAGACCTCGCTGCCCTGGCTCATCCAGGCGGTCGAGAAGGAAATGACCCCGGCGCGCAAGGCGCTCGCCGATACGCGCGGCCAGAAGCTGAAGGACGCCGGCGCCAAATTCATCCTGACCGCGCATGAAGAAGCGGCCATGGGCTGGGACGCGAGCCCGATCTCCACCGCGCGGCTTTCCGCCGAACTGTGGAACCACATCAAGTCTGAAGACTGGACCATGGCGTCGGAAGTCAACTTCCTGTCCAACTGGCCCTATCGGCTGTGGAGCATGGAAAAGCATTACAACTCGATGGGCGGCTCGGTGGGCGGCGGCGTCGGCTACAACGCGCCGGCGGCATTGGGCGCAGCGCTTGCTAACAAGGGCACCGGCCGCGTCACGGTTTCGCTCAATGGCGACGGCGATCTGATGATGTCGCCGGGCGTCCTGTGGACGGCGGCGCACCACCAGATCCCGATCCTCTACATCGTGCACAACAACCGCGCCTGGCATCAGGAATACATGCATGTCCAGCGCATGGCCCAGCGCAACGAACGCGGCATCGATCGCGCCCATATCGGTACGACGATGGATAACCCCAACATCGATTTCGCGACGCTCGCCAAATCCATGGGCGTTTACAGCCAGGGCCCGATCAGCAACCCGGCCGATGTCGGACCGGCAATCCAGCGCGCTATCGCGGTGGTAAAGAAAGGCGAGCCGGCGTTGATCGACGTCGTGTCTCAGCCGCGTTAAGGGGGACAGAGTGAGGAGATTTTTTGTAACCGCCGTTGCGGCGGCCGCCGTGTGCGCGTTTACGGCACCGGCTTTCGCGCAAGGTGCGCCCAAGGGCGATCCCGGCAATGGCAAGAAGCTGTTCGAGACGATCGGCTGCTTCGAATGCCACGGCTATGCCGGACAGGGTGGAGGCGCCGGCCCCAAGCTGATCAATCCGCCGCCATGGGAGGCGTTCATCCTGCAGGTCCGCACGCCGCGGCAGCAGATGCCGCCCTTCACCACCAAGGTGCTGAGCGATCAGCAGGCGGCCGATATCTATTCCTATATCGTGACGTTCCCGAAGCCGCCCGATCCGAAAACCATTCCGCTGCTGCAGAATTAGCGGCGCGCGCATTGGACCCAAAGCTCTCATGCTTCACGGCATGAGGGCTTTTTCCATAGGGCTTGGCGAACTTGCGGGCGCATGGCGGCCTTGCTACGCCCATTGGTCATGACAAGCCTTTATAACCGCATTGCCGGCCGCAGCAGAGAGCGGCTTGCCGCGCTCAGCGATGGGGTCTTCGCCTTCGCCATGACGGTGCTGGTGCTGGATTTGCGCCCGCCGGCCGCCGCGTTGATTCATTCCGAGGGCGAACTTGGCCAGGCGCTGTGGGTGCTGGCCCCGCACCTCGTGCCCTTCTTGATGAGCTTCATGACGCTCGGCATTTTCTGGGTTGGCCAGCAGACGCAGCACGACGCCCTGTCGCACACCGACCGCTCCTACACTTGGTTCCACATCGGCTTTCTGATGGCGGTGTGTTTGTTGCCCTTCTCGACCTCGCTCTTGGCCGAGTTCATCGAATTCCGCATCGCGCTGCTCGTCTATTGGGCCAATCTGCTGCTGCTGGGGCTTCTGCTGCTGGCCGGCTGGTATCGCGCCAAATGGTTCGGACTAGTCCGCAACGATGCACCGCTGGACATCGACAATGCCTTCATCCGCCGTGTAGTGGTGGCGCAGGCGCTCTATGCGTTCGGCGCCGTGCTTTGCGTCTTCTCGACCTGGTGGAGCATCGGTTTCATTTTCGCGGTCCAGATCAATTACGTCATCGCGCCGCGCTTCAAACCCTTCAGCTGGCTGTAGAACCCTACCCCTCACG
>DATLVC010000192.1:0-5020 GCA_035577685.1 Micropepsaceae bacterium
GCGCTGGAAGCCGCGCGCTTCTTCGCGCCCGATCTTGCCGTGCTGCATTTCCCAGCCTGGGATTGTCTGCCCTATGACCGGGTCAGTCCGCGCTCGGACATCGAAGCACGACGGCTGGCGACACTGGCGGCCCTGGCGGCCCGAGAGGACCGGGCAGGTGCTGCTCTCGTTGTCACCACCATCAACGCGCTCGTCCAGCGTGTGCCGCCGCGCGAAATCATCGCGGAGGCGAGCTTCCTTGCTCGCACCGGCAAGGAGGTGGACCGCGAGGCGCTAACCAGCTTTCTCGCCCGCAACGGCTATACCAATGCGGGAACCGTACGCGAGCCGGGAGAATTTGCGCTGCGCGGCGGGATCGTCGACCTTTGGCCGCCGGGCAGCGAGGAGCCGTTGCGGCTCGATTTCTTCGGACCGCAATTGGAGACTATCCGCCGCTTCGATGCGGAGTCGCAGCTTTCCACGGGCACCGAAGATTCGATTGAGCTTCTTCCGGCCAGCGAGACGCCGCTTGACCCGGAGTCCATCAGCCGGTTCCGCAGCGGCTATGTGGCCACATTCGGTGCTGTCACCGACGATGATCCGCTGTACGAGGCGGTTAGCGCGGGGCGCAAACATGCGGGGCAGGAGCATTGGCTGCCGCTCTTCTACGAAAAGCTCGACACGCTGTTCGACTATCTGGGACGCGCGCCGATGTTCCTCAGCCCCAATGCGGAGGAAGCGCGCAAAGCGCGCGCCGAATTGATCGCCGATTACTATGCCACGCGCGAATCCTTGCGCGGCGGCAAAGCCGGCGCCGGTACAATTGCCGCGCCCTATAAGCCGCTGAAGCCGAACGCGCTCTATCTGACGGAAGCCGATTGGGAACGGGCGCTGAAATCGCGCCCCGTTCGGACGCTTTCCCCGTTCGCGGCGCCCGATACCATGACCAGTACGGATGCCGGTGGCCGGCCCGGCCGTGATTTCGCGCCCGAACGCGTCGCGGAAGGCCAGATCGCGCCGGGAAGCGGCCGGGTCAATGTGTTCCAAGTGGCCGCGGCCCATATCGCGCAGCTTCAACAGGCGGGACGGCGCGTTCTGATTGGCTGCTGGAGCGAAGGCTCCGCCGAACGCATGGGCGGGGTTCTGTCCGATCATGGCGTCACCGCGATCAAACGCATTGCCGATTGGCGCGAAATCGTGAGCCTGCACAAGAGCGCCGTCGGGCTCGCGGTGTTGTGCATCGAGCACGGCTTCGAAGGGCCGGACTTCGCGGTCATCACCGAGCAGGACATCCTCGGCGACCGCATGGTGCGGCCGCGCGGGCGCGTGCGCCGGTCGCAGAATTTCCTCTCCGAAGCATCGGCGCTGACGACGGGCGACCTTGTCACGCATATCGAACACGGCATCGGGCGCTACCTCGGACTGAAGGCGATCGAGGTGCAGGCCGAACCGCATGATTGCCTCGAGCTGCAATATGACGGTGGCAAGCTGTTCCTGCCCGTGGAGAATATCGAATTGTTGACGCGCTTCGGTTCCGAAGAAGCGGGCGTACAGCTCGACAGGCTGGGCGGCGTGGGCTGGCAGACGCGCAAGGCGCGCATGAAACAGCGCGTGCGCGAGATGGCGGCGGAATTGATCCGCATCGCCGCCGCGCGCGCGACGAAGGAGATGGCGCCCACCGAAACGCCGGCAGGCCTCTATGACGAATTCTGTGCGCGGTTCCCCTATGCCGAGACTGAGGATCAGGAAAAAGCCATTGCGGATGTGATCGAGGATCTCGCCAAGGGCACGCCAATGGACAGGCTCGTCTGCGGCGACGTCGGGTTCGGCAAGACCGAAGTGGCGTTGCGTGCGGCCTTCGTGATCGCGATGTCGGGAAAGCAGGTGGCGGTCGTGGTGCCGACCACATTGCTGGCGCGCCAGCATTACCGCACCTTTGCCGCGCGCTTTGCCGGACTGCCGGTGCGCATTGCCCAGCTTTCGCGCTTCACCGCGGCCAAGGATGCCAAGGATATCAAGGCCCAGCTTGCCAAGGGCTATCTGGACATTGTTATCGGCACGCATGCGCTGCTCGCAAAGAATATCGAGTTCCGCAATCTCGGCCTTCTGATCGTGGACGAGGAACAGCATTTCGGCGTCGGCCACAAGGAACGGTTGAAGAGCCTGAAGGCCGATGTGCATGTGCTGACGCTGACCGCGACGCCGATTCCCCGCACACTGCAATTGGCGCTGTCGGGCGTGCGCGATCTGTCGCTCATCACCACGCCGCCCATCGACCGGCTGGCGGTGCGCACCTATGTGACGCCGTTCGATCCCTTGACCATCCGCGAAGCGCTTTTGCGCGAGCATTATCGCGGCGGGCAGAGTTTCTATGTCGTGCCCCGCGTGGCCGATCTCGGACAGGCGGCGGAATTCCTGCGCGAAACGGTGCCCGAGGTGAAAACGGCGTCTGCGCACGGCCAAATCGGCGCGGCGCAATTGGAAGACACCATGACCGCCTTTTACGACGGCAAGATCGACGTGCTGCTCTCCACCAACATCGTGGAATCCGGTCTCGATATTCCGACCGCCAACACGCTGATCGTGCATCGCGCCGATATGTTCGGCCTGTCACAGCTTTATCAGCTGCGCGGGCGCATCGGACGTTCGAAGCAGCGCGCTTACGCCTATTTGACGACCCCACCCGACAAGAAGCTGACCGAAGGTGCGCAGCGGCGGTTGCAAGTGCTGCAATCGCTCGACAATCTGGGCGCCGGCTTCTCGGTGGCGAGCCACGATCTGGATATTCGCGGGGCAGGCAATCTGCTGGGCGAAGAACAATCGGGCCATGTGCGCGAAGTCGGCATCGAGCTGTACCAGAACATGCTGGAAGAAGCGGTGGCCTCCATGCGGGCAGGCCGGATGGACGAGGACATCGCGGAAGCCTGGTCGCCGCAGATCAATGTCGGCGCGGCGGTGCTGATTCCGGAAACCTATGTCACGGACTTGAATGTCCGCATGGCGCTTTACCGGCGCCTGTCGGAACTGGAAGACGTGCGTGCCATCGAAAGCTTTGCCGCCGAGCTGATCGACCGGTTCGGTCCCTTGCCGGAAGAGGTGGAGCATCTGCTCAAAATCGTGGCGATCAAGCATCTCTGCCGCGTCGCCATGGTGGAGAAGATCGAAGCCGGGCCCAAGGGTGCGACGATCTCGTTCCGCAACAACACCTATCCCAATGCGGGCGCGCTCGTGCATCTCATCACCGAACATGCCGGCACGATGAAGGTCAGGCCCGATCAGAAAGTCGTCGTCATGCGTGATTGGCCGACGCCGGAAGCGCGGCTGAAAGGCGCTGAAGCCTTGCTGCACCAGCTCGCGCGGCTGGCCAAGGCGGCATGATGAAACCGCAGATACGCGTGGCTTTCGCCTATTTCTGGCCGGGTTTCACGCCGGAGCATTTCCGTAGTTTCTTTCCTTTCGTGTACGAGAAATACGAGCTCGTGCCGTCGAACGACCCGGAGATCGTGTTTTACTCGGTGTTCTCGCCGCAATTCCGTCCGTATGCGGACGCGCGTGAGATTCATCCGGTCGCGCGCGTGCCGGCGGGTAAATATTTGCGCGTCTTCATCACGGGAGAGAATTTCGAGCCTGACATGGCGAACTGCGAATTCTCGATGACGTTTTCGGCGTTGGTGGATCATCCCAACCATTTTCGCCTGCCGCTGTGGGTGTACGAGAATCGCGGCTGGGGCTTTACGCCGGACCGCCTGGTGAAAGACGCTTCCATCGATTGGGAAAAGGTGGCCGCCGGAAAGACGGCGTTCTGCAATTACGTTTATCTGCATGAGGTGCCGTTCCGCGATGCGATCTTCCGGACACTGAGCGCGTATAAACGCGTGGATTCGGCAGGACGTCACCTCAACAACATGAATGGCTGGATGGTGCCCTACGCGCCGAACCGCGTGGTGGGCAAGGTGGAGTTCTTCCACCGCTACAAATTTACGCTGGCTGCGGAGAACATGATTTGGCCCGGCTACATGACGGAAAAACTGGTCGACCCGATGTATGTCAACTCCATTCCCATTTATGTCGGCGACCCGCTGGCGAAAGGATCATTCGATCCCGCGAGCTATATCGATTTCAGCTGTTTTCCGAATATGAAGCAGATGATGGAATTCGTGCGCGCGGTGGACAATGATAACGACCTGTACATGAAAATGTTGGCCGCGCCATTTTACCGCGAAAATGCAATTCCCGATTACGCACGGGACGAAAACATCCTCGTCTTTTTCGACCGCATCGCCGCCGCCGCGCTGGCACGGCGGCGGTAAATCAGCGTTTGGGCCTCGGGACAGGCCGTGGGAGTTTGGCGTTCACCCGATCTGAATATACGTTGTCTTGAGCTGCGTGTATTTGTGCAGCGCGTGCAGCGATTTATCCCGGCCGAATCCGGATTGCTTGTAGCCGCCGAACGGCACCTCGATTCCGCCGCCGTCGCGCGTGTTCACGGTGACGGTGCCCACCCGCAGGGCGCGCGCGATTTTGTGCGCCTTGGTCAGATCGTTGGTCCAGAGATTGGCTTCCAGCCCGTATTTGGAATCATTGGCGATTTTGACCGCTTCTTCGGGCGTCTTGAAAACGATCGTCGACAGCACCGGCCCAAAAATCTCCTCCCGCGCGATGGCCATGCGGTTCTGCACGGCATCGAAAATCGTGGGCTCGATATAGAAGCCGCCGGTCTCCCGCCGCACCTGATTGCCGCCGAGCGCCAGTGCCGCTCCTTCGTCCTTGCCGCGCGCAATGAAATCCAGCACCCGCTTGGTCTGGACCGAATCCACCATTGCGCCCATTTGGGTCTTTTCATTGAGTGGATCGCCGGGCTGATAGTTCTTCGCCAGCGCCGTGACTTTTGCCAGGAATGCGTCGTGGATCTTGTCTTCCACCAGCAGACGCGAGGCCGCGTCGCATACCTGTCCCGAATTGTAGAAAATGCCGTCCGCGGCGCCGCGTGCAGCCGCGTCCAGGTCCGGCGTATCGGCGAACACGATGTTGGGAGTCTTGC
>DATLVC010000193.1:0-9133 GCA_035577685.1 Micropepsaceae bacterium
GGCCGGGCGCAAGCACACCAATGTCACGCTCGATTATCAATTGCGCCGCGGTGACGTGGACGCGGGTTTTGCCGCCGCCGACCACGTGATCGAACACATTTTCCGCACGGGGCAGGTTCTGCATGTGCCGCTGGAATCCCACGCTTCGATCGCCGAGCCGGGGCACGATCAGCTTGTCATCCATACCTCGTCCCAGACGCCGTCCTTCGTGCGGATGGAAATCGCGCGGCTGCTGGGCTGGCCGGAAAACCGCGTCAGCGTGCGGGTGCCGTTCCTCGGCGGCGGCTTCGGCGCGAAGGTCTATGTGAAGCTGGAGGCGTTAGCAGCCGCGCTGGCGCTGATCGTGCGGCGGCCGGTGAAAGTCGCGCTCACCATGGAAGAGCAATTCTACACCATCTCCAAACACGCCGTGACCTTCCGCATCAAGAGCGGCGTCACCAAGGACAGCCGCGTGATCGCGCGCGCCTGCGATGTGTGGTGGAACGGCGGGGCTTATGCGGATATCGGGCCGCGCGTGGCGCAGAAGACCGGCTTTACCGCGGCCGGGCCTTACGACATCGAAAATGTCCGCATCGATTCCGCCGAAGTTTACACCAACCGTCCGCCGGCGGGCGCGCTGCGCGGCTTCGGTGTGCCGCAATTGGTGTGGGCCTATGAGAGCCACACCGATCTGATCGCACGCGAGTTGGGGATGGACCCGGTGGAATTCCGCCGCAAGAACATATTGCGCGACGGCCGTCCGCACGCCACCGGCACCATCATGAAGGATGCGGCCATCGACCTCGTGCTCGACTTGCTTGCCGAGAGGATGAATTGGAATGCGCCTTTCGAGCGCGGCACGGGCCCGCTCAGGCGCGGGCGCGGTATTGCCATCGGCTTCAAGGCGTCGATTTCGCCGACCACCTCGGGTGCCATCGTCAATGTCAGCGCAGATGGCAGCGTCGTGCTCTACACCAACACCATCGATATGGGCCAAGGCTCCGACACGGGCATGGCGCAGATCGTGGCGGAAGTGCTGAACATCGATGCCGAAACCGTGCGGGTGGTGCATGGGAACACCGATGTGGCGCCCTATGACATGGGCACGCTGGGATCGCGCTCCACCTTCCACATGGGAAACGCGGTCAAACTCGCCGCCGAAGATGCGTGCGCGAAACTCGCGGCCCTTGCCGCCGAAGTGGGCTTGCCCGCCGGCACCAATTACGACGTGAAGGAAATCTTCCTCAAACGCTACGGCATGCGCGCGGGCAATGTGATCGGCACCGGCACCTATGTGCCGCGCTACACGTCGCCCGATCCCAAAACCGGCCAGTCCGACAATGTGACGCCGTTCTGGATGGTTGGCGGCACGGGCGCGGAGGTTGAGGTCGATACGCAAACCGGGCATGTGCGGGTGATCCGCATGGTGCACGCTGCCGATGCGGGCAGGCCGATCAATCCGAAAATCTGCCGGACCCAACTTTCGGGCGGCGCCATCATGCAACTGGGTTTCACGCTGTACGAAGACATGGTGTTCGATGGCGGGCAGGTGACCAACCCATCCTTCGCCGATTACAAGATTCCGGGTTTCCGCGATATCCCGCCGATGGAATCCGAAATGGTGGCGGCGGTTCAGGAAACCGGCCCCTTCGGTGCGAAAGGCATCGGCGAATCGTCGACCTTCGGCGTATCGCCGGCCATCGCCAACGCCATTCACGATGCGGTCGGCATCCGCCTGACCGAATTGCCGATCAAGCCGGAGGCCATCCTACGCGCGTTGCGCGCGGCCGAAGGCCGTCCGCTTCCCGAGGACGCATGAGCGAGCCGCGCACCATCCGATTCAGCCTCAATGGCCGCCCCGTCAGCGCCGCCGTCGCGCCGCACCGCAATCTTGTGGAATTGCTGCACGAGCTTGGGCTGTTCGGGGCGCGCGAAAGCTGCGGCCAGGGCTTGTGCGGCTGCTGCACCGTGTTGGTGGACGAAGTCGCCGTCTCGGGCTGTTTGTATCTGGCCGTCATGGCAGACGGCAAAAGCATCACCACGGTCGAGCATCTGGATTCCGGCGGTTCGCTCTCGGCGGTGCAGCAGGCCTTCATCGAAACGGGCGCCTTCCAATGCGGGTTCTGCACGCCGGGTTTCGTGCTGATGACGCATCAGCTTCTGGCGCAGAATCCGGACCCCAGTGATGACGATATCCGGCACTACCTCTCCGGCAATCTCTGCCGCTGCGCCGCCTATCCCGAAATCCTGGAGGCGGTCCGCCTCGCCGCCAAACTGCAGAAACGCCGCGCCTGACAAAATTGCCGTGGCATGAATTTCCTGTGAGGGAATTCGCATCCGTCCCCGTATTGAGAGTGAGTGGCAACAACAGCGGTACCTTTGACCGCTGTGCCTCAATGGGGAGGATTTCGTGCGTTCGAAGATTCAACTTGCGCGCGCTGCGGCGCTCGCGAGCAGCGGTTTCTTGTGCCTTGCGGCTGTGCAGGCTCAGACTTTGGCGCAGGCCGGCGTACCGGAACAGGTCACGATCACCGGGCGGTTGGAAGAGGATTTGCCGGCGCGTTTGGCCGAATTGGGCACGCGGGTCGACACCGTCACCTCTGTCGAAATCCAGAACGGCGGTTACCTCGACGTGCCGCAATCGCTGCAGACGCTGGTCCCCGGCCTTTACATCGCGCCCAAAAACGGCCCGTTCGATTATGTCGACATCTCCTTCCAGGGCTCCCGCACCCAGGATGTGCTGTGGACGGTGGATGGGGTGCGCGTCAACAACCGGCTTTATGGCGGGACCACGCCGCTCGACACGCTGCCCGCGAGCATGATCGAGCGCATCGAAGTGCTGGAAGGACCACAGGCGCTTTTTTACGGCACGCAGGGCATTGCCGGGGCCATCAACATCGTCACCAAGGATTTCTCGGATCGCCCGGACGGACGCCTCAACATCGGAGGCGACACCAATAGCGGCCGGCATGTCGACGGCTATTTCCGCGACACGCTGGAGGGCGGCCATCACTTCGTCGTCTACGCCTCGGCAGACAAATCCGAAGGCTTCCAGCCATTCCGGGATCAGGACTATCAGCCGAGCGAAACCGACCGCAAACGCGCCTATGACGTGATGACCATCGGCGGCAAATACGCCTATGACTTTTCCAGCGATGTGCGCTTCACGCTGTCGGAACAGCACACCGACGCGAAGCTGGACTTCGCCAATACGCAACAGGTGCTGCAGGCCTTCAACGAGCGCAATGAGGACATCCTAAGCGCGAAGCTCGATTACACCATGAGCGATCGCCTGCAGTTCTTTCTGAAGGGCTATTACCATTGGTGGTATGCGCATTACACCGAGTTCGACAACGACATCGATCCCGGTACCGGCGCGCTCACCGGTGGGGTCACGGTCATCGACAATCATGATTTCTGGGGCTTCACCGATTACGGTGTGAACGCGCTCGCGAAATTCACGCCGGCGCCGCAGATCGATACCTATCTTGGTTATGACTATCAGAACTATGCCGGCAACGATGTGGTTCTGGTGATCGACAAGAAAACCGAACATGTCCACGCTGTCTTCGGCGAAGTCGCCACCACGCCGGCGTTCCTGTCCGATGTCAGGCTCGCCGCGGGTTTCCGCTACAACGCGCCCAGCGTCGGCCCGAGCGCCACCGTGTGGAATGTCACCGGGCGCTGGGACGTGACGCCCGAATTGTTCGTCAAAGGCACCGTCGGCACCGCATTCCGTCTGCCCACCGCGGAAGAATTGTTCGCCAATGATCCCAATGACGAGCGCGGCAATCCCGACACCAAAGCGGAAACGAGCACCAATGTGAACGCCTCCATCGGCGGCATTCTGGGCGCGAACATGTTTCGCTGGGAAATCGTCGGCTTTGCCCGCGACATCAAAAATCAGATCGGGATTCAGAGCTTCGATTCCACGACGAACCAGGACGTGTTCGGCAACACGCCGGGAACGGTGCGCGTGCGCGGCGGGGAATTCATCCTCGATGCCACGATAACGTCCGATATTTCCAGCACTTTCAGCTACACCCACAGCGATGCCAAGGATTCCACAAATCTTCAAATCCGGCGCGTCCCCAGGGACCTGGCCAAGGCCACCCTCGATTATCATCCAATGGGCAGCCCCTTCGGCCTGTTCGCTTCGGTGAATTATTTCGGAGACACCTTTGAAACCTTGGGCGGCATTCGCGAGAAATATGGCGATGTCGCGGTGTTCGATATCGGCGGCCGCGTGTTCCTGGACATGGAACGCCATCACCGCGTCGACCTGAATTTGCAGAACGTCTTCGACAAGCAATATGCCACGCATCTGACGCGCGGCTTCACGGACGCGGGTGGGAATTCCTATCTGGTCTCCGATCTTGGCCTGCCGCGCACGCTTTCGCTCCATTACACCTATAGTTTCTTTTGATGCGGATTAGACGGGCGGGGGCACGCGACCCTCGCCCGTGCCGTTCGCCTTGCTATACTGATCTGCCCAAGATCGGCTGGACATGACACGGTTTCTCTGGCGCGCAACGGTCATCACCCACCGCTATCTCGGCGTGGTGGTGGGCTTGCTGATGCTCGTCTGGTTCGCCTCGGGCATCGTGATGATGTACGTGCCGTATCCGGGCCTCACCGCGAAAGAACGCCTCATCCCGCTCGGACCCATTGCATGGCAGACATGCTGTTCGCTCGGGGCTCAGAATCTCTCCGACGATGAGCCCATTCGTGCGGCACAAATCCAAAGCCTCGCTGGTGAGCCGGTGCTCTATGTGCGCCCCGACGGCCGCCCGCAGCGCATTTCGAGTCTCGGGCCTTCCGGCCCCACCTTGGACATTGACGAGACCAAAGCGCGCGCTGTTGTAGCGGAAGCCGCGCCACGGATCATCGGCGCTGCGGCGCGGCCGGTGTCCATGGAAGTGATCGAGCGCGATCAATGGACGGTAGGCGATGGCGGAGACGGCAACCGGCCGCTCTACCATTTCATCTTCGATGACCCCGCCGGCACCCATATCTACGTCTCCAGCACCACCGGCGAAGTCGTGGTTTGGACGACGGCGGCCCAGCGGTTCGGGAATTGGTTCGGCGCCGTGCCGCATTGGCTTTATTTCACCCAGCTGCGCAAGGACGGGCCGCTATGGGCGCAGATGGTCATCTGGACCTCTATCATCGGCGCGTTTCTCACCGTGCTCGGGCTCTATCTCGGTATTGCGCAACTCAAGCGCCGCAACAGCGGGCGCTGGTCGCCCTATCGCGGCTGGTTCTATTGGCACCACATCACCGGGCTGGTGTTCGGTGTCGTGACGCTGACCTGGGTGGTGAGCGGCACGCTGTCGATGAACCCGTGGGGTTTCCTCGAAGGGCGCGGCGGGGATGAGCGCGTGCGGATTGCCGGTGAGCCGCTTACGTGGCGCACCATCCGCAGCTCCATCGCGGCGCTGAAGGACAATCCTCCGATGGGCGCGGTGCGCATCGCGAGCGCGCCTTTGGACGGCGCTTTGTTCTGGCTCGCCTTCGGTCGGGACGGCGCGGTTTCACGGCTCGATTCCGAAGGCCGCCCCACGCCGCTCGACATGTCCGCCCTCAAGGCCGTGGCCCAGCGTCTGGCGCGGGGCAGCAGCATTGAATCGCAAGAACTCATCACCGGCGAAGACGCCTATTATTTCGATTTCTCCATTGCAGAACGCAGCGATGCGCCGCCGCTTCCCGCCTATCGTGTCCTGCTGAACGACGCCGAACACACGCGCTATTATCTCAGCCCCGAGACGGGACAGTTGCTGCGCAAAGTGGACGCCGATGCCCGCGGCCAGCGTTGGCTGTTCAGCGGTCTGCACCGCCTGGATTTCGCCCAATGGCTTCGGGTGCGCCCAGTATGGGACATCGTCATGCTGCTGTTGCTGACGGGCGCGCTCGCCGGCACCGCGACGGGGGTTTATCTTGCGCTTCTGCGGATCAAGCGCGATCTCACCTTCACGCGGCCGCGCTGATTATTCCTGTTCCTGCGGCGTGAGCCGGGCACTGAGGATGCCGGAAGATTCTTCCGGATCGCCGGTGCCGAGATGAACGCCTTTGCGCTCGATACCGAACCATACCAGCAGCGCAATGGCGACCGCCGCGCCGACAGCCACAAGCGCCAGCGCCGTCGCATAATCATTATTGTGATCGGCGGCATAGCCGGACTGGATCGTGGCGTTGACGGAGGCCAGGAGATTGCCCAGCTGATAGACGAAGCCGGGGAAGGTTCCGCGCACCTCCGGCGGCGAGAGCTCGTTCAGATGCACCGGCACGATGCCCCACGCGCTCTGGACCATGAACTGCATCAGGAACGAACCGACCGCGAACCACAGCGGGCTGCCTGCGAACACCCATAGCGGGATGATCGGAATGGCCAGCAGCGACGCCAGCACGATGGCGCGTCGCCGTCCGATGCGTTCGGACAAAGAGCCGAAGGTCAGGCTGCCGAGAATGGCCCCCATATTGTAGACCACCGCGATGATGCTGACGGTCGCTGGCGAGAATTTCTGCTGCACCTGCAGGAACGTCGGATAAAGGTCCTGGGTGCCGTGGCTGAAGAAATTGAAGCCGGTCATCAGCAACACGGCGTAGAGTCCGATGCGCCAATGGGTCTTCAGGAACACACCGGCGAGAACGCCTGCCACGTTGTAGATGACTGCCATGATGGTCGGAATGGCATGGGCAACCAGCGAAAAATAATCGACCAGCAGCATGCAAACGACCGCGAAGAACTCGATCCAGACGCCGGGATCGCGTTTGGCAAGATAGAGGCTCGAAACGATGGGGACGGCAAAGCAGATCGCCGCAACCATCGGCTGGTCCGCATAGAGGCCCGCGCCAACCCAAAGAAGGACGGCATAGATCACCAGCCGGCCATACGCGGTCAGAGTCGGAATGGCGTCCGTGCCAAGCACCTTCTTGGGCGTCCAGGCCGGCGACTCCTTCACGTTCTTGAGGATGAAGAAGGTCAGCAATCCAGGCGCGATGCCGATCATGAACATGCCGCGCCAGCCGATATATTGATACAGTAGCCCATACACCACTGAGGCGACGAGGTAGCCGCTCGGATAGCCCGACTGCAAAATGCCCGACACCAGGCCGCGTCCCTTGGGTGGAATGCTTTCCATCGCAAGTGAGGCGCCGACGCCCCATTCACCACCCATGGCGATGCCGAATATCGCGCGCAGAATGAGCAATTGCAGGAGGTTTTGCGCAAAGCCCGAGGCGAACGCCATTGTCGAATAGATCAGGATCACCGCGGCCAGAGTCGGGCGCCTGCCGTAACGATCCGCCGCGCGGCCGAAAATGAATGCGCCGATCGGCCGCATCGCAAGGGTCAGAACCACTGCGACGGCCACGGACGGAATCTCGGTGTTGAACTCCTTGGCGATGTCGCGGAAGACGAACACCATCAGGAAGAAGTCGAACGCATCGAGCATCCAGCCCAGATAGGCGGCGGCAACGACGTTTCTCTGCTCTCTCGTCCAGCTGGACTGCGCTTCGATGGCCATGGCTCTCCCCTCGGGCTGTGCCCCCTCTGTTTGGGTTATTCTTAGCCGGTTAAGGCCCAAGCGCCAGCCCCGGTTTGTTCCTGCGGCTTCAAATTCGGCGTGAGGCGCAGTTTTGGCCGACAGGGTCTTTCAGCTAAGCTGCAGGGATTCCAGAGAGGTTGGCGCCGCAACTATGGTTTATCTCACTCGACGCGGGCGTCAGCTCCTTTGCGTGGCGCTCTTGGCGTTCATGCCGGCTCCGCTGACTTCGACAACAGGCCTCGCCGCACCGGCGGCCGAAAGGACCGAAATGGCATTGTGGGACGTATCCGATCTCTACAAATCGCCGGAGGCTTGGACGGCAGAATATAATCGCGTGAAGGATGAGGCCCAGCAGCTCGATACCTACAAGGAGACGCTGGGCGATAGCGCGGCCAGCATGCGCAGAGCCTTGGATGCCATCGCGGCGGTTAACAAGGAATCGAGCCGGCTCTACGTCTATGCCAGCCTGAAGGCGGACGAGGATTTGAGCAATGCGCCCAATCAGGAGCGCAAGCAGCAAGCCGGCGCGCTCAACACGCTAATCGGCGAACGGACCGCCTGGGTGGCGCCCGAAATTCTGTCGTTAGGCGCCAACAAGGTGCAGGCGTTCGTCGCGGCCGACAAGGAACTCGCCGCCCGGCACGATTTTTTCCTGAACAACACGCTACGTGCGGCCCCCCACACTCTGGGGCTCGAAGCGGAATCGGTGCTGGCCGCTGCGGGCGATGTCTTGCAACAGCCCGATGCCGTTTACGGTCAGCTCGCCAATTCCGATCTTCCCTATCCGATGGTGACATTGTCGGACGGAACGAAAATACGTCTGGATCAATCCGCCTACGAGAAATACCGCCAGTCGCCGAACCGCGCCGACCGCAAGCTGGTGTTCGATTCTTTCTGGGGCGCCTGGAAGAATTACGAAAGCTCGGACGGCGCGATTCTGACCGCCCAGATCATGGGCGACATATTTATGTCCAAGACGCGCAAGCAGCCCAACGCGCTCGCGGCCGCGCTTTTTCCCGACAATATGCCCGAGGCCGTCTATCGCACGCTGGTGGCGGAGGCCAATGAAGGCCTGCCCACGCTGCACCGCTATTTTAGGCTGCGCAAGCAATTGCTCGGCATCAAGGGCGAGCTCGAATATTACGACATCTATCCCACCATGTTCCCGGGCCGCAACATTCCGAAATTCGGCATCGCGGATTCCGAACGGCTGACAAAGGAATCCCTCGCGCCCTATGGCGAGGAATATCTAAGCCTTCTCGGCCGGGGCTTCGCCGGCAAATGGATGGACCCAGCCCCCCGTGCGCATAAGGCATCGGGCGCCTATATGAATGGCTCGGCCTATGATGTGCATCCCTATCTGCTGCTCAATCACAATGATGATTATGGGGGTCTGTCCACCTTCGCCCATGAATGGGGGCACGCCGTCCACACGCTGCTGACGACGAAGAACCAGCCTTACGAGAAGTCGAACTATTCCACCTTCATCGCCGAATCTGCCTCGATTTCGAACGAGATGCTGCTGAACGACTACATGGTCGCGCATGCCAAGACGAAGGAGGAGAAACTCTATTATCTTGGCGAAGGGCTGGAATCGATCCGCGGCA